>NZ_JAGXJG010000038.1:0-42792 GCF_019091725.1 Cellulomonas sp. GbtcB1
GCGCCACGCGCGGTGCTGGAGATGCAGTCCCAGGGCCGGAGGGCGCGCGGCCGCCGGAGCGCCGTCGGCGCGCCCCGCCGACCCGGACGGCAACCGGGTCCGCACGCGCGGCGACGGCCCGCCCGCCCCGCCGCTCCCCCGCCCGCGGACCTCGTTCGTCGGGCGGGAGGCCGAGCTGCGCGCGGCCCGCGCGCTCCTCGCGCAGAGCGCGCTGGTCACGTTCGTCGGTCCCGGCGGCGTCGGCAAGACGCGCCTCGCCCTGGAGTCGGCGGCGCGGGTGCCGGACCCGCTGGTCCCGCGGTTCGTCGAGCTCGCGGCGGTGCGCGACCCCGCCGCGGTGCCGGCCGCGATCGCGCAGGGCCTGGACGCGGACCCCGCCGTCCCGCCGGCCCAGGTGCTCGCCGCCGCGGGGACCCGCGCGACGGTCCTGGTGCTCGACAACTGCGAGCACGTCGCCGGGGCGGTCGCCGAGTGCGTGGACCTGCTGCTGTCCGAGCCCGGCCCGCTCCGGGTGCTCGCCACGAGCCGCACGCCGCTGGGGGTCGCAGGCGAGCACGTGCTGCTCGTCGAGCCGCTGGGCGCGGACGGACCCGCGTCCCCGGCCGCGCGGCTGTTCCGGGACCGCGCCCGGGCCGCGTCCGGGCGCGCGACCGAACCGCAGCCCGGCGCGACCGACCTCCCCCGCGGCGCTCCCGACCCGGTGGCCCGGGTCGTCGCCCGCCTCGACGGGCTGCCGCTCGCCGTCGAGATGGCCGCCGCCCGCACCGCGACGCTGAGCGTCGCGGACCTCGCCGACCTCCTCGACGCCCGGCTGGACTCCCTCGTGCAGCCGCGCCGCGACGCCCCGGCGCGGCACCGGTCGCTCGCGGCACTGGTGGGCTGGTCCCGGGAGCTGCTCGCCCGGGACGCGCGCACGGCGCTGGACGGCTGGCCGGTGTTCGCCACCGCGTGCCCGCCCGACCTCGCCGCGCGGGTGCTGGACGTCCCGGCACGGACGGCCGAGCAGCTGGCGGCGGCGTCGCTGCTGGTCCGGGACGACGCCCGCGGCCGGACGCGGTACCGGATGCTCCAGACGGTGCGCGCGGTCGTCGGCCCGCCCCCGGAGGCGGTGCGCGCCCGGCACGCGGCCGTGCTGCTCGACGTCGCCCGCGACGCGGACCGCGCCCTGCGCGGGCCCGGCGAGCCGGAGGCGCGGGCGCGGCTCACGGCGCTGCTGCCCGACCTGCGCGTCGCCCACGCCTGGGCCGCGACGCACGACCCGGACCTCGCGGTGCGGCTGACCCGCGCCCTGCACCGGCACGCGGTGGACACCCTGCGCACCGACGTGCTGGCCTGGCCCGTCCCGGGGCGCGAGGACGCCCCGGCCGTCCTCGCGGCGCTCGCGGCCCGCGCCCTGGTGCAGGGGCACAGGGGCGGGGCGGGCCGCCGGGCGCAGCACGCGCTGGCCGGGGCCACGGACGTGGCCGACCGGCTGCACGCGCTCGAGGTGCTCGCCGACCTGGCTCTCGTCGAGGGTCGCACCGACGACGCGGTCGCCCTCGGGGGACGGATCACCGCGGAGGCGCAGCACGCGGCCGACCCGCACTACCGCGTCATCGGCCTGACCTACCCGGCCCTGGTCGCCGCGTACCGGGACCGCCCGCTCGCGGCCGACGCGGCCCTCGCGGTGCTGCGCCGCGCCGTGCACCCCGTGGCCGCCGCCCCGTCCGACCGCGCGTGGCTCGCCTTCACCACCGGCGAGGTGCTGGCGCGCACCGACCCCGCCGCCGCCGTCGCGGCGCTCGCGGACGCCCGGGAGCTCGCCGAGGCGGTCGGCGACCGGTACCTGTGCGGCGTCGCGCGCGCGGCCACCGTCGCCGCGGTCGCGCGCCGCCCCGACCCGGCGGGAGCGCTCGAGGAGCTGCTCGCGCTGGCGCGCGACTGGGCCCCGGCGGGCGACCGCACGCACCTGCTCACGGCGCTGCGGAACGCGGTGCCCCTGCTGCTGCGGCTCGACCGGCCCGAGGAGTCCGCCCTGCTGCTCGGCGCCGTGACCGCCCCCGACCTGCCGGTGACCTACGGCGTGGAGGCGGACGCGCTCGCGGGCGCGCGGGCCGGGCTCGCGGCCGCCCTGGGCACGCGGCGGCTCGCGACGCTGGTCGACGCGGGCGCCGACGACGACCTCGGGGCCGCGGTCGACCGGCTGGCCGCGGGGCCGCGCGGGGCCGACGCCGCACCGCCGGGCGGGGACGGGACCGTCCCGGCGCCCGCGGTCCGGACCGCCGCGGCCCCGGACACCCCCGCCCGCCCGGCGTCCGCCGGCGCCGCCGCACGTCAGCCCCGGAGCCGGTAGAACCGGAACAGGTCGTGCTCGACCGGCAGCACCTCGGTCGCCGCGAACCCCGCCGCCCGCGCGTACCCGGCGAGCGTCGCCGGGCGCATCACCGTCCCGGTCCCGACCCCGCCCGGGTGCGAGAGCCCGTCCGGGAGGCAGACCCCGAGCGAGAACCCGTAGTACCACCGGTCGAGCGGCCCGGCCGGCGCCGTGAACTCCTCCGCCACCCGCTCGTCGGCGACCAGCACCCAGCCGTCGTCGGCGACCAGCGTCCGCACCGCGGCGAGCACCGCGACCGGGTCGGCGAGGTCGTGCACGCACTCGAACGCCAGCCCGACGTCGTACCCGCCCGCGGCCCCGCGCCGCGCCAGCGTCGCCGCGTCCGCCGCGACGAACCGCACCCGGTCCTCGACGCCCCGCGCGGCCGCGTGCCGCCGGGCCACCGCCACCGACGCCGGATCGAGGTCGACGCCCGTCACCTCCACGTCCTCGTAGGCCAGCGCCAGGCCGATCGACGACCAGCCCTCGCCGCAGCCGACGTCGACCACCCGGGCACCGCCACGCAGCCGGTCGTCGAGGTCCGGGAGCCGCTCCGCGACGACGTCCGCGAGACCGTGCAGGAGGAACGGCCGGTTCAGCGCCGCCTGGGCCTCGCGCGCGTCGGCGCCCAGCCGCTCCCAGGCGACGCCCCCGCCCGCCCGGTACGCGGCGTGCAGCTCGTCCGAGACGCGGACGCTCGCGGCGTGCATCCGGGCCAGCGGCGCCAGGTAGGACGGCGAGTCGGCGTCCGCGAGCACCGCGGCGGCGCCCGGCGTCAGCGCGAACGCGCCACCCGCCGCCGGCACGACGAAGCCGGCGGCCGCCTGGTGCTCCAGCCACTCGCGGGCGTAGCGGGGGTGGCTGGCGGTCCGGGCCGCCAGCTCGTCCGGGGTGCACGGCCCGGACCGGGCGAGCGCGCGGTACCAGCCGAGCCGGTCGCCCGCGTGCACCGCCGCGAGCTCCTGCGCGCCGAGGCTCGCGGCGAACACCCGGTCCGCCACCTCGGCGGGGCTGGGCCCGACGGGCGCGAGCAGGTCGCCGGGGCGGGTGGCGGCGGGCTCGGCGGAGTCGGCGGGTGGCGCGGTGGCCGCGGACGTCGCGGGCGTGGCCGAGGCCGCGCGCGTGGCGGGCGTGGTCGTGGACATGCGGTCCCCCTCGCGGGTCGGGCCGCCGGCCGGTCGCCGGCGGACCCCACCAGCAGGCGCCCCGCTCCTCGCACGCGCCTCGCGGCCCCCTCGCAGCCGCCCTCCCCGCGGTGCGGTCAGCCCTGGTCGGAGCGCAGCGCCCCCGTCGCGCGGAACGTGTCGGCGATCTGCTGCGCCTGGGCGGACACGAGCCGGCGGTACAGGTCGTAGGCGGCGTCGACGCGGACCGGGAGGTCCCCGCGGTTGCGGGCGAGCTGCCAGTCGCGCTTCGCCGCCGCGATGTCCGCGTTGGTGATGACCACCCGCGCGTCGTCCTGTTCCGCCATGGGTCCGAGCATGCGTCCGAATTGCCCGATATGCGATAGTCCGTCGGGGTGAACGGGAGGTCGGCCGGGGGTGAACTGCCGGGTCGCGCCGCCCGTTCGGCCCAGTGCCGACCCCGCCGCTGCCCCGGCGCCCGTCCCGCCGCGGGCTCCGGCGGCGCCCGCCGGACCGCGCGCGAGGCGTTCGTCCTGCGCACCTGGGGGGTCCCCTGGCACGCTGTGCCCAGGAGCGGCGACCAGCCGCCGACCCCCACCGCCCCCGGAGGACTGACGCGCATGAGGATCTGGCCCGGACGCCCCTACCCGCTCGGCGCGACCTACGACGGCAGCGGCACCAACTTCGCGCTGTTCTCCGGGGTCGCGGAGCGGGTGGAGCTCTGCCTGTTCGACGAGGCGGGGAACGAGACGCGGGTGGACCTGCCCGAGGTCGACGCGTTCGTCTGGCACGGCTACGTCCCCGCCCTCCAGCCCGGCACCCGGTACGGCTACCGGGTGCACGGCCCGTACGACCCGGCGCAGGGCCACCGCTGCGACCCGTCGAAGCTGCTGCTCGACCCGTACGCCAAGGCCATCGACGGGCAGATCGACAACGACCCGTCGCTGTACTCGTACACCTTCGGCGCCGAGGACGAGCGGAACACCGAGGACTCCGCCGGCCACACGATGACGTCGGTGGTCGTGAACCCGTACTTCGACTGGGGCCACGACCGGCCGCCGCAGCACGAGTACCACGACTCGGTCATCTACGAGGCGCACGTCAAGGGCCTGACCCGGCTGCACCCGGCGGTGCCCGAGGAGATGCGCGGCACCTACTCCGCCCTGGCGCACCCCGCGGTCATCGAGCACCTGACCAACCTGGGCGTGACGGCCGTCGAGCTCATGCCGGTGCACCAGTTCGTCAACGACCCGTCGCTGCAGGACCGCGGGCTGTCGAACTACTGGGGCTACAACACGATCGGCTTCTTCGCGCCGCACAACGCCTACGCCGCGTTCGGCAGCACCGGTCAGCAGGTGCAGGAGTTCAAGGCGATGGTCAAGGCGCTGCACGCCGCGGACATCGAGGTCATCCTCGACGTGGTCTACAACCACACCGCCGAGGGCAACCACCTGGGCCCGACCCTGTCGTTCCGCGGCATCGACAACGCCTCGTACTACCGGCTCGTCGACGACGACCAGGCGCACTACTTCGACACCACGGGCACCGGGAACTCGCTGCTCATGCGGTCCCCGCACGTGCTCCAGCTGATCATGGACTCGCTGCGCTACTGGGTGCAGGACATGCACGTCGACGGGTTCCGGTTCGACCTCGCGGCGACGCTGGCCCGGCAGTTCCACGAGGTCGACCGGCTGAGCGCGTTCTTCGACATCGTGCAGCAGGACCCGATCATCTCCCAGGTCAAGCTCATCGCGGAGCCGTGGGACCTCGGCGACGGCGGCTACCAGGTCGGCGGGTTCCCGCCCCTGTGGTCGGAGTGGAACGGCCAGTACCGGGACACCGTGCGGGACTTCTGGCGCGGCGAGCCGTCGACGCTGGCGGAGTTCGCCAGCCGGCTGTCCGGGTCCTCGGACCTGTACGAGCACACCGGTCGCCGGCCCATCGCGAGCGTCAACTTCGTGACCGCCCACGACGGCTTCACGCTCGCCGACCTGACGGCCTACAACGAGAAGCACAACGAGGCGAACGGCGAGGACAACCGGGACGGCGAGAGCCACAACCGGTCCTGGAACTGCGGCGTCGAGGGCCCGACGGACGACGCGGAGGTGCTGGACCTGCGCGGCCGGCAGCGCCGCAACTTCCTCACCACGCTGCTGCTGTCCCAGGGCGTGCCGATGATCCTGCACGGCGACGAGATGGGCCGCACCCAGCAGGGCAACAACAACGTCTACTGCCAGGACGACGAGCTGTCGTGGCAGAACTGGGACCTCGACGAGCACGACACGGAGCTGCTCGAGTACGCCAGGAAGGTCGTGCACCTGCGCAAGGACCACCCGGTGTTCCGCCGCCGCCGGTTCTTCGCCGGCGCCCCGGAGCGCGGCGGCGAGTCCGACCTGCGCGACATCGCCTGGCTGTCCCCCGCAGGCACCCACATGTCCGACGCGCAGTGGCAGGAGGAGTTCGCGCGCGCCGTCATGGTGTTCCTCAACGGCGACGCGATCGCCGAGCCGGACCTGCGGGGCGAGGAGATCGTCGACGACTCGTTCCTGGTGCTGTTCAACGCCCAGCCGGAGCCGGTGCAGTTCACGCTCCCGGACGCCGAGTACGGCGAGACGTGGACGGTCGCGCTCGACAGCGACCACCAGCTCGAGCCGGGCGACGAGATCGCGCACTCGACCACCCTCGAGCTCGCGCACCGCTCGACCGTCGTGCTGTCGCGCCCGCCGGTCCAGCAGGTCGACCCGATCACGCAGGCGCCGGCGGTCACGTCGCTGCCGACCGGGGCCGAGCCGCCCGCGCCGACCGGGCTGCCCGGCACCCCGGGCACGCCCTCCGGCGCGCCCGCGGCCGCGCCCGCCGACGCCGACGGCGCCGCCGACCGGAAGCGGGGCAAGTGACCGTCGAGCGCGGGACCGAGCCCCGCACGCCGACCCGGCGCCTCCCCGCGCCGGGCCGCCCCGTCCCCACGTCGACCTACCGGCTCCAGCTCGGGGCCGACCTGACGCTCGACGACGCCGCCGACCTGGTGCCGTACCTGGCCGACCTCGGCGTCACGCACGTGTACCTGTCGCCGATCCTCACCGCGGCGCCCGGCTCGACGCACGGCTACGACGTCGTCGACCACGACGAGGTCTCCCCCGTCCTCGGCGGCGAGCCGGCCCTGCGCCGGCTGGCCGACCGGGCGCACGCGGCCGGCCTCGGCCTGGTGCTCGACATCGTGCCCAACCACATGGCCGTGCCGACCCCGGCGTGGCACAACCGCGCCCTGTGGTCCGTGCTCGCCGAGGGCCCGGAGTCGCCGTACGCGTCGTGGTTCGACGTCGACTGGTCGGCGGGCGAGGGCGACGTGCTCATGCCGGTGCTGGGCGACCGGATCGGTGCCGTGCTCGCGTCCGGCGAGCTCCGGCTGGAGCACGAGGTCGTCCCCGGACAGGGCGACGAGCCGCAGCTCGTGCTCCGCTACTACGACCACACCTTCCCCGTCCGCCCCGGCACCGAGGCGCTGCCGCTGGCCGAGCTGCTGGAGCGGCAGCACTACCGGCTGGCGTACTGGCGGGTCGCCGACGAGGAGCTCAACTACCGGCGGTTCTTCGACGTCGGCACCCTCGCCGCGATCCGCGTCGAGGACCCGGCCGTGTTCGACGCGACGCACGCCCTGGTGCTGCGCCTGCTCGACGAGGGCGTGCTCGACGGCCTGCGCATCGACCACCCGGACGGCCTGGCCGACCCCGGCGGCTACCTCGAGCGGCTGCGCGAGCGGTCGGGCGGCGCCTGGGTCGTGGTCGAGAAGATCCTGCAGGGCGACGAGGAGCTCCCCGCCGACTGGGACACCGCCGGCACCACGGGCTACGAGGCGCTGTGGCGGATCCAGCAGGCGTTCGTCGACCCGGGCGGCGGCGCCCGGCTCGGCGCGCTCATGCACCGCCTGACCGGCGAGTCGTCCGACGCGCTGCCCGAGGTGGTCGACACCGCCAAGCGGCAGATCGTGGACCGCGCGCTGTACGCCGAGGTGTACCGGCTCACCGAGCTCGCCGCCGAGGTGTGCCGCGGCGACCTGCGGCTCCGGGACCACACCTGGCGGTCGCTGCACGACTGCCTGGTCGAGCTGCTGGTCGCGATGGACCGGTACCGGGCCTACGTCGTGCCGGGCCGCACCCCGCACCCCGCCGACGTCGAGGTGCTGGAGCACGCGGCCCGCGCCGCCCGCGCCCGGCTGTCCCCCGAGCGCGCCGCCACCATGGACGTGCTGGTCGACCTCCTGCTCGGCCGCGAGGTCGGCAGCGCCGGCCGCACCCGGGAGCCGCAGCGCGACGAGCTCGTCGTCCGGTTCCAGCAGACCTGCGGCGCCGTGATGGCCAAGGGCGTCGAGGACACGGCGTTCTACCGGTGGACGCACCTGGTGTCGCTGACGGAGGTCGGCGGCGAGCCCGAGCGGTTCGCCCTGTCCCCCACCGAGCTGCTCGCCTGGGCCGTGCGCGCCCAGCAGCAGACCCCGCTCGGCATGACCACGCTGTCGACGCACGACACCAAGCGCAGCGAGGACGTCCGGGCCCGGCTGGGCGTGCTGTCCGAGCTGCCGGTCGAGTGGGCCGAGCTGGTCGGGCGGCTGCGGGAGGCCACGGCGTCCTACCGGAGCACGCTGCTCGACGGCCGCGCCGAGAACCTGCTCTGGCAGACCCTCGCAGGCACCTGGACCGCCGACGGCCCGATCGCGGGCGAACGGCTGACCGAGTACCTGACCAAGGCCGTCCGCGAGGCCAAGGACCGCACGTCGTGGACCAGCCCGGACGAGGCGTACGAGCGCGCGGTGCTCGGCGTCGCCACCCGGGCGCTGGCGGACGAGCGCGTCGGCGCGCTGCTCGCCGACTGGGAGCACCGCACCCGCGACGCCGTGCGCGCGGCCACCCTGGGTCAGAAGCTCGTCCAGCTCACGCTGCCGGGCGTGGCCGACGTCTACCAGGGCACCGAGGTGCCCGCGGTCGCGCTGGTCGACCCGGACAACCGCCGGCCCGTCGACCACGACGCGATCGCCGCCCGGCTGGCCCGGCTGGACGAGGGCGCGGGTCCGCGCGACCTGGCGGACGAGAAGCTGCTCGTCACCTCGCGCGCCCTGCGGCTCCGCCGCGACGTGCCCGAGGCGTTCGTCGGCCCCGGCGCCGGCATCACGCCGCTGCCGCACTCGTCCGGGCACGTGCTCACCTACGCGCGTACCGCCGACGGCGAGCCGCGGGTGGCCGTGGTCGCCACCCGGCTCGCCGCGATGGTCGACCGGCTCGGCGGCTGGGGCGAGCACACCGTCGCCCTGCCCGAGGGCGACTGGCACGACGTCCTGGCCGACCGCCCCGTCGACGGCGGCGTGCAGCCGCTGGCCGACCTGCTCGACCGGCTGCCGGTCGCCCTGCTCGTGAGGAGGACCGACGCGTGACCGAGACCCCCGTCCGCACCGTGCGCCCGGGCGAGGTGTGGGCGCCCGACGCCACCACCGTCGCCCTGCACCTGCCCGCGGCGGACGACGCCGGGGCGGAGACCGTGCCGCTCACCCCCGCCGGCGACGGCTGGTGGACGACCGACCGCGACCTGCCGCACGGCACCGACTACGCGTTCGTGCTCGACGGCGGCGACCCGCGGCCCGACCCGCGCGGCCCCTGGGCTCCCGCGGGCGTGCACGGGCCGAGCCGGGTGTTCGACGCGTCCCGGCACGCGTGGTCGGACGACAGCTGGGCCGGGCGCGACGTGCGCGGCGCGGTCGTCTACGAGCTGCACGTCGGCACCTTCACGCCCGAGGGCACGCTGGACGCCGCCGCGGCGCGCCTCGACCACCTCGTCGCCACCGGGGTGGAGGTCGTCGAGCTGCTGCCGGTCGCGCCGTTCAACGGCGAGCGCGGCTGGGGCTACGACGGCGTGAGCCTGTACGGCGTGCACGAGCCGTACGGCGGCCCGGCCGCCCTGCAGCGGTTCGTGGACGCCGCGCACGCCGCCGGCCTGGCCGTCTGCCTGGACGTCGTGCACAACCACCTGGGCCCGTCCGGCAACTACCTGGGCGAGTTCGGGCCGTACTTCACCGACGCGCACCACACGCCGTGGGGCGCCGCCATCAACCTGGACGGCGACGGCGCGGCCGAGGTGCGCCGGTGGATCGTGGACAGCGCCCTGCGCTGGCTCCGGGACTTCCACGTCGACGCCCTCCGGCTGGACGCGGTGCACGCGCTGGTCGACGACTCCCCCCGGCACGTGCTCGCGCAGCTGTCCGACGAGGTCGCGGCCCTGGCGGCCGAGGTCGGCCGGCCGCTGTCGCTGATCGCCGAGGTCGACCTCAACGACCCGGTGTCCGTGACGCCGACCGCCGAGGGCGGCTGGGGCATGACCGCGCAGTGGGCGGACGACGTGCACCACGCGCTGCACGCCCTGCTGACCGGCGAGCGGCACGGGTACTACGTCGACTTCGGCTCGCCCGAGACGCTGCGCAAGGCGTACCGGGACGTGTTCGTGCACGACGGCGGGTACTCGACGTTCCGCGGCGAGGACTGGGGCGCGCCGGTGCCGCCGGACGTCGACGGGCACCGGTTCGTGGTGTTCGGGTCCGACCACGACCAGGTCGGCAACCGCGCGCTGGGCGACCGCCCGTCGGACGCGCTCGACGACGGGGCGCTGGCCGCGTCCGCCGCGCTGGTGCTGCTCTCGCCGTTCACGCCGATGCTGTTCATGGGCGAGGAGTGGGGCGCCCGCACGCCGTGGATGTACGTCACCGACCACCCCGAGCCCGAGCTCGCCCAGGCGGTCCGCGAGGGGCGGTCGCGGGAGTTCGGCGGCCACGGCTGGGCGGAGATGTACGGGGCGGACGAGGACACCTTCGAGGTGCCGGACCCGCAGGCGCCGGCGACGTTCGAGGCGGGCCGGCTCGACTGGGACGAGCCGACGCTGCCCGGCGGCGAGCGGATGCTCGACTGGTACCGGACGCTCGCGCGGCTGCGCCGCGAGGTGCCGGACCTGGCGTCGGGCGACCGCACGCGGACGGACCTGACCTGGGCCGAGGGCGCCGAGCCGGTCGACGGCGCGTGGGCCGACTGGCTCGTGCTGCACCGCGGCGACGCCCGCGTGGTGGTGAACCTGGCCGACGGGGAGCGCACGGTGCCGCTGGCGTCGGAGGGGGACCTGCGGGTGCTGGCGTCCTGGGCCACGGCCCGGATCGTCCCGGCGGCTGACGGCGAGGGCACCCAGCTGCTCCTGGGCCCCCGCTCGGTGGCCGTCCTGGCCCCCTGACCCCTCGGGCCCTCCCTCGGGTGGAGCGTTCTGCCCGACACGCCGGTGCGTGTCGGGCAGAACACTCCACCCGTTTCCAGCCCATGACCCTGGGCGGTCAGCCGCGGACCGCCGCCTCCTGGCGTCCCCGCTCGGCCAGCGCGCCCAGGCGGGACAACGCGCGGTAGTACTTCTTCCGGTACCCGCCGGCCAGCATCTGCTCGGTGAACAGCACGGACTCCCCCGCGCCGCCGAGCAGCACGGGCACGTCCCGGTCGTACAGCCGGTCGACCAGGGACACCAGCCGCAGCGCGACGTCCTGGTCCGGCACCGGCCCGACCCCGGTCAGCCCGACGAGCTCGACCCCGTCCAGCAGGGCCCCGTACCGCGACGCGTGCACGGTCGACAGGTGCCCCAGCAGGTCGCCGAAGTCGTCCAGCGTCGCGCCCGGCACCCCCGCGGCCGCGGCCCGCACGGCGTCGTCGTCCAGGCCGGGCGCGTCGGTGACCGCCTCGCGCCGCCGGTAGTCCTGCCCGTCGATCCGCAGCACCTCGAACCGGTCGGACAGGTCCTGGATCTCCCGGAGGAAGTCGTCGGCCGCGAACCGGCCCTCGCCGAGCGACTCGGGCAGGGTGTTCGACGTGGCCGCGAGCGCGACGCCCCGGTCGGTGAGCTCGCGCAGCAGCCGGGACATCAGCACGGTGTCGCCGGGGTCGTCCAGCTCGAACTCGTCGATGCAGACGAGCTTCCGGGTGGCCAGCGCGTCGACCGTCGGCCGGAACCCGAGGGCGCCGACCAGGTTGGTCCACTCGACGAACGTGCCGTACGCGGCGGCCTCCGGCCCCACGGCCGCGGCGAGCGACGCCAGGAGGTGGGTCTTGCCGACGCCGAACCCGCCGTCGAGGTACACCGCGGGCACCGCGGCGGGCTTGCGCCGCAGCCGGCTCAGCAGGCCGCCGGAGCCGCCCGCGCCGGTCAGCGTCGCGGCGACCTCGCGCAGCCGGGCCACGGCCGCGGCCTGGCTCGGGTACTCCGGGTCGGGCCGGTAGGTGTCGAAGGACTCGCCGGCGAAGTGCGGCGGTGGGACGCGCTCCGCCAGCAGGCGGTCGCGGCCGACGTCGGGGCGCCGGGAGGTCAGGCTGGCCGTCGTCGGCGTGGCGGGGCTGGGGCTCACGGCCGCACAGCCTACGACTAGCCTGACCGCCATGCCCCGCGAGCTCCCGCCCCTGGACGTGCTGCTGCCCCTCGACCGCGCCGGCGCGACCCTGGCCCCCGAGGCCGGCGAGCCCGCGCTGCACGACCTGTACGCGCACCCGGCCCCCGCGCCCGGCCGCCCCGCGGCCGTGCGGGCGAACATGATCGCCACAGTCGACGGCTCGGCCCAGGGCCCCGACGGCCGGTCCCGCAGCATCAACGGCCCGGCGGACTGGCGGGTGTTCCGGGTGATGCGCGCGGTGGCCGACGTGGTGCTGGTCGGTGCCGGGACGGCCCGGGCCGAGCACTACACGCCGCTCGCGATGCCGGCCGACCTGCGGGCCGCCCGCGCCGCCCGCGGCCAGGCGCCCGACCTGGAGCTCGCCCTGGTCACGGCGTCCGGCGAGCTGCCCGAGGGCCTGCGGGGCACCGACCGGCCGCCGTACGTCGTGACCGTCGGCTCGAACCCGCGGCTCGCCGAGCTGCGCGCGGAGCTGGGGGGCGACCGGGTCCTGGTGGCCGGCGACCACGACGTCGACCTCGCCGCGGCGCTCGCCGCGCTCGCCGACCGCGGCCTGACCCGGGTGCTCGCCGAGGGCGGCCCGCGGCTGCTCACCGACCTGGTGCGCGCCGGGCTGGTGGACGAGCTCTGCCTCACGACCAGCCCGCTGCTCGTCGGCGGGCCGGGCCTCCGCGCGGTGCAGGCGCCCGAGTGGCTCGACCCGCTGCCCGCCCGCCCGGCCCACCTGCTGCACAGCGACGGGATGCTGCTCGGCCGCTGGGTGCTCGGCGCGGCCGGCTGACCCCGCGGCGCGCGGCCGCGTGACCGGGTGAGCAGCGCCGACGCCCGCTAGGGTCGATCCGTGACCGACACGATCCTGGTCCTCACGGAGGACACCCTCGCCGCCGCCGACGTCGCGCACATCGTCTCGCTGCACGACGGCGAGCAGCTGCAGTACCGCGTGCTCGTCCCCGCCGACACCGAGCGCAACGTGCTCGTGTCCCTCGTGGACCAGCTGAGCATGGGCGAGCTCCGCGAGGCGCTCGACACCGTCCTGGGCCGGGAGCCGGAGCCGACCGAGGCGACCGCCGACGCGGCCGAGCAGCTCGCCGACAGCCTGGCCGCGTTCGCCGAGGCCGGCGTGAGCGCGTCCGGCACGGTCGTCGACGACGACCCGCTGCCCGCGCTGCGCGCCGCCGTCGCGTCCGAGGGCGCCCGTGAGGTGGTCGTCGTGACCTACCCGCACGCGCTGGAGGACACGTTCCACCGCGACTGGGCGTCCCGCGCCCGCGAGGAGCTGCACGTGCCGGTGCTGCACCTGTACTCGGGGACGTCCGAGCTCGGCTGAGCCCGGGACCGCGACGCCCGCACGCACGACGGCCGGCGCCCCCTCGGGGGGGCCGGCCGTCGTGCGTCGTGGCGCGGGGGCGCCGGGGTCAGAACCCGGTGCTCGTCGGCTCCGGGTAGTACCGCCGGAACTTGCGCACCTGGTTCAGCCCGGCGGCGAGCACGTACCACCGCCGCTTCAGCCCGGCGTCGCGCCGGTACCGCAGCGGGTGCGCCACCCGCCCGGCCCTGATCAGCCCGCGGACCTTCCCGGCCAGGGCGGGGTCCAGGACGTACTTCAGCAGCAGCCGGTGCGGCAGGATCGAGTACAGCACCTCGGTGTCCACCACGACCGGCTCGACCGCCCGGTCCAGCACCCGGTCCTCGACCAGGAACCGCGCGACGTTCGCCCCGGCGGCCGTCACGTAGTAGTTGTTCCGGCCGATGCGCGGGTTGACCTCGAAGAACCGGAACGACCCGTCGCGCGGGTCGACCTTGACGTCGAAGTTCGCGAACCCGACGTAGCCGACGCCGCGCAGGAACGCGGCCGCCTGGTCGAGCATGCCCTGCTCCCGGGTCACGACCATCGCGGCCGGGTTCCCCAGGCCGGACGGGGTGTGCTCCTCGAGCAGCACGTGCGCGGACGCGAGCAGGGTGATCGAGCCGCGGGAGTCGACGTACGCGGTGATCGACCGCATCTGGGTGTCGTCGCCCGGCACGAGCTCCTGGACGACGAACCGCCCGCGGAACCCGGCGCCCTTCAGCGACGCCCACAGCGCGTCGAGCTCGTCGGCCGAGGCGATCTCGAAGACCTTCTTCTTCCCCGGGAACTCGACCTCCTGGTAGTCGGCGCTGCTGGCCGCCTTGGCGATCAGCGGGTAGCCGACGTCCACGGGGACCGGCGCCCAGGCCGGGTCGTCCGCGAGGGCGAAGTCCTGGACGATCGTCCGCGGGACGGCGAGGCCGAGGTCGGTGGCGATCTCGGCGAAGGTCGCCTTGTCCGACAGCCGGTCCATCAGGTCCTCGTCGAGGAACGGCACGACGTAGTGCGGCTCGAGCTCGGCGCGGTGCTGCACGACCACCCGGACCAGCCAGTCCGAGTTGGCGAGCAGCACCAGCCGCTTGCCGCCGTGCTCCCGGGCCACCTCCAGCACGGCGTCGACCAGCTGGCGCGGGTCGTGCCCGTCCGCGACGAGCCGGTTGTCGACGATCCGCGAGTCGGCGACCGGCCCGAGAGCCGCCCCGCTGACCACGATCGACCGGACGCCGTACGCCTCGTGGAACGCCCGCGCGAGCGCGTACACGCCGATGTCGGCGCCGAGCATGACGGGCTGCAGGTCGCGCAGCCCTTCCGTGCCCGGCGCCGTGTGCGCCGCGCTCACGCCTCGTGCTCGGCGCGGTCGCCGGACCACTCGGTGTGGAACGTGCCGTCCTTGTCGACGCGCTTGTAGGTGTGCGCGCCGAAGAAGTCGCGCTGCGCCTGGATCAGCGCCGCCGGCAGCCGCTCCGCCCGCACGCCGTCGTAGTACGACAGCGAGGAGGAGAACGCCGGCGTCGGCACGCCGGCCAGCGCGGCCTGGGCCACGACCCGGCGCCACGCGGGGACGCCGTTGCCCACCGCGCCGGTGAAGTACTCGTCGGCGAGCAGCAGCGGGAGGTCCGCGTCGCGCTCGTACGCCTCGGTGATCCGGTTGAGGAACCGGGCGCGGATGATGCAGCCGCCGCGCCAGATGCGCGCCATGGCACCGCGGTCGATGTCCCAGCCGTTCTCTGCCGAGGCGGCGGCGATCTGGTCGAAGCCCTGCGAGTACGCGACGACCTTGGACGCGTACAGCGCCAGGCGGACGTCCTCGATGAACGCGTCGCGGTCCGCGACCTCGAACGCGCCGGCGTGCGCGGGGAGCGTGCCGCGGGCGGCGGTGCGCTGCGGGACGGAGCCGGACAGCGCGCGGGCGAACGTGGCCTCCGCGATGCCGGTGATCGGCACGCCCAGGTCCAGGCCGTTCTGCACCGTCCAGCGGCCGGTGCCCTTCTGCTCCGCCTGGTCGAGCACGACGTCCACGAAGGCGGACCCGGTCTCGGCGTCGACCTGCGACAGCACCTCGGCGGTGATCTCGATGAGGAAGGACTCGAGGTCGCCCTCGTTCCACGTCCGGAAGATGTCGGCGATCTCGGCCGCGGACGCGCCCAGGCCCTGCTTGAGCAGGTCGTACGCCTCGGCGATCAGCTGCATGTCGGCGTACTCGATGCCGTTGTGCACCATCTTGACGAAGTGGCCGGCGCCGTCGGGGCCGACGTAGGTGCAGCACGGGGTCCCGTCGACCTTGGCCGAGATGTCCTCCAGGATCGGGCCCAGCACCGCGTACGACTCGCGGGAGCCGCCCGGCATGATCGACGGGCCGTTGAGCGCGCCCTCCTCGCCGCCGGACACGCCGGTGCCGACGAAGTGCAGCCCCTTCTCCCGCAGCGCGGCCTCGCGGCGGCGGGTGTCCGGGAAGTGCGCGTTGCCCGCGTCGATGACGATGTCGCCCTCGTCGAGGAGCGGCACCAGCTCGTCGATGACCGCGTCGGTCGGGCCGCCGGCCTTGACCATGATGATGACCTTGCGCGGCCGCTCCAGCGACGCCACGAACTCCTCGGTGGTCACCGACGGCACGAAGGTGCCCTCGTCGCCGTGGTCGGCGATCAGCGAGTCGGTCTTCGCCTGCGAGCGGTTGTGCACCGCGACCGTGTAGCCGTGCCGGGCCAGGTTGCGGGCGAGGTTCCGGCCCATGACGGCGAGGCCGGTGACGCCGATCTGTGCGGCGGGTGCAGACATGCGCGGGTGCTCCTTCGAGGGGGTGCCAGGGCAGGTTCACCCTAGTCCGGGGCGTCGCCGCCCGGCGTGCCGCGACCGCAGGTCGAGAGCGACGCCCCTACGCTCGGCGCTGTGAGCACCGGCCCCCGCGACGCGCCACCGGAGTTCCTGCGCGCCCTGCGGTCGCTGCGGGGCGTCACCCTGCGGCCCGAGGTCTCCCTCGAGGAGGCGCCCGGGCCCGCGCGCATCGCCCCGTACACCGCGGCCCTCGTCGCCGACGTCCGCAGCGGCCGCCGCGACCCCGACGCCGAGGAGCTGGCGTCCGGCCGGTTCGTCGTCCTGCACGACCCCGCGGGCCAGGAGGCCTGGGACGGCGCGTTCCGGCTCGCGACCCTGGTGCGCGCGACGCTCGAGCCGGAGGTCGGCCAGGACCCGCTGCTGGCCGAGGTCGCGTGGAGCTGGTTCTCCGACGCCCTCGCGTCCGCCGGCGTCGACGCCCGCGCGGCCGGCGGCACGGTGACCCGGGTGCTGTCGCAGTCGTTCGGCGCCCTGGACGAGCGCCCGGAGCTCTGCGAGCTCGAGCTGCGCGCCTCCTGGACGGCCGGCGACGAGGACCTGGCCCCGCACCTGCGCGCCTGGGGCACGCTGCTGTGCACGGTCGCGGGCCTGCCGCCGCTACCCGAGGGCGTCGTCGCGCTCGGTCCCCGGCACTGACCTCGTGGGCCGCCGGGGCGGCACCGGGGCGGAGGCACCCGTGACAACCGGGTCACGGCCGGGTCACGATGTCACCCGATCTGCTCAAGACACCGGGGTGGCGGGCCGATAGAGGGGGCAAGTGGTGGACCGTCAAGGGGGCACAGCAGTGAGCATCGAGCCGATTCGACGAGGCACCGGCCTGGCGCCGGGCGTCCCGGGTGCCCGTGCGGGCGCGGTCGCCACGCAGGCGCGCCGCCCCGGCTCGCAGGGTGCCGGCACCGGCACCGACCCCCGCCGGCGGCCGCTCGGCCAGATGTGCGTCGTGGTCACCGAGCTCGCCGAGGGCGACGGCCAGACCCTGGTGCGCAACCTGCGCCGCCGCGGCTCCGGCCGCGTCATCCTGCTCGCCCGCCGCGCCGGGCGCCGCGACCTCGTCGGCCTGCTGACGGGTGGCCTGCGCGGCGCCGTCGCCACCGAGCCCAACGCGACCGTCGGCCAGCCCGGTGCCGCCCCCGGCGCGGTGCCGTCGCCGTTCGCGCGCACCCGCCCCGACCTCACCTCGCGCGAGCTCAGCGTGCTGCGGCTCGTCGCCGACGGGTTCAGCAACCGCGCCATCGGCGACGAGCTCGGCCTGTCCGCGCTCACCGTGAAGAGCCACCTCGCGCGCATCTCGCGCAAGCTCGGCACCGGCGACCGCGCCGCGCTGGTCGCCATCTCCATCCGCACCGGGCTGCTCGCCTGAGCGCCGGGCCCGTGCCGGACGCCGCGCCTGCGCGCCGGACCGGGAGCGGCGCCCCGACGGCCTACGGTTGTCCCATGCAGTCAGTCCCGCACCCGGCCGGTACCCCGGCCGAGGAGACCAGCGCCCCGGCCGGCGCCGACCAGGACGTCCCCGCGGACGCCACCGAGCCCGCCGGGCTCGACGAGCCCGCGGCCGTCGTCCCCCTCACCGAGCCCGCCGAGGGCGTGCCCGCCGTCGTCGACACCCCCGAGGCGTTCGCCCGGGTGGTCGAGGCGTTCGGCGCGGGCACCGGCCCCGTCGCCGTCGACGCCGAGCGCGCCTCCGGCTACCGGTACGGCCAGCACAACTACCTGGTGCAGGTGCGCCGCGAGGGCGCCGGCACCGCCCTGATCGACCCGGTCGCCCTGCCCGACCTGTCCCCGCTGTCCGACGCGCTGGTGGGCGTCGAGTGGGTGCTGCACGCCGCGTCCCAGGACCTCGGCGCGCTCGCCGAGCAGGGCATGCGGCCGTTGCGGGTCTTCGACACCGAGCTCGGCGCCCGGCTGCTCGGGCTCGAGCGGGTCGGCCTCGCCGCCGTCGTCGCCGAGCTCCTCGGCCTCGGGCTCGCCAAGGAGCACTCCGCCGTCGACTGGTCCACCCGGCCGCTGCCCGAGCAGTGGCTCCGGTACGCCGCGCTCGACGTCGAGGTGCTGGTCGAGCTGCGCGAGGTGCTCGCCGAGCGGCTGGCCGTCGCCGGCAAGGCGCAGTGGGCCGCCGAGGAGTTCGAGGCCGTGCGCCTCGCCCCGCCGCCCGCGCCGCGCGTCGAGCCGTGGCGCCGGGTCTCCGGCGTGCACGCCATCCGCGACCCCCGCCGGCTCGCCGTCGTCCGCTCGCTGTGGGAGACCCGCGACGAGAACGCCCGGCAGCGGGACATCTCCCCCGGCCGCGTCCTGCCCGACGCCGCGATCGTCGCCGCCGCGCAGGCGCTCCCCCGGTCCGTGCCCCAGCTCGTGGCGCTGCCGCAGTTCTCCGGCAAGGGCACCCGGCGTCGCGCCGCGCTCTGGCAGCGGGCGATCGACACCGGCCTCCAGCTCCCGGACGACCAGCTGCCCAGCAGCCGCGGACCGCGCACCGACGCCCCGCCGCCGCCGCGCGCCTGGGCCGACCGCGACCCGGCGGCCGCCGCCCGGCTGACCGCGGCGCGCGCCGTCGTCGCCGAGCTGTCCGAGACGCACACCGTGCCGGCCGAGAACCTGCTGCAGCCGGACCTGCTGCGCCGGGTGTGCTGGACCCCGCCGACCCCGGCCGACGAGGCGCACCTGGCCGAGCGCCTGGCCGCCGGCGGCGCGCGCCCGTGGCAGATCGGCCTGCTGGCCCCGCGCCTGGCGGAGGCGTTCGCGGCGGTGGCGACCCCGGCCTGACGGCCCGGGCTGCACCCGGCCTACGCTCTCCGGCCGCGCCCACGCCGATCGTGGCGGGCGGGGCCGGACAGCGTAGGCGGCGTGCGGCGGCCGCCCCGCAGGGCCCCGCGACCGGCCCAGCGGCACCCGTGCGCCCGCGTGCTCCGCGGCACGCGCCCGCCCGCCTGCTCCGCGCCGAGCGGGCAACCGACACGTCGAGCGAGCACCCGCCGACTACTCGCTCGACGTGTCCCGTACTCGCTCGGCGGTCGGGTCGGCACCCGACGCCGCACGGCGCGGTCGGGTCGGCGTGCTGACCTGCGGCGCGGCGGCGCGCCGTCGCCCCGGCACCGCGACAGCGGGCACCGGCGCGGCTAGGGTCACGGTGTTCCGACCGGACACCGTCGTCCCCAGGGAGTGCCGCATGCGCCACGCCGCCACAGAGCCGTCCCCGTCGTCCGCCCCGCGCGACCCCGACGCGCCCGGCACACCCGCGCCGGGCGCGCTGCCCGCCGAGGCCGACGACCACGTCCTGCGCGTCACCGCCCGGGACGTCGACCTGCCGGACGGCGCCGGCGTGCTGGCCCTGCTCACGCTCACGGCGACCGACGAGCGGCGCCCCACGACCCTCGGCCCGCGCGGCCTCACCGTCCTCCGGGAGGCCCTGGGCGCCGTGCGCGCCCGCGCCGAGGCCGGCGAGATCGCCGCCGTGGCGGTCACCGGGCGTCCGGGCTGCTTCGTCGCCGGGGCCGACCTCTCCGTCGCCCGGCGCCTCGACGGCCTGGATCAGACCCGTGCCCTCGCCGAGGCCGGTCACGCCGCCCTCCGCCCGCTGGGGGAGCTGCCGGTGCCGACGTTCGCCTGGCTGACCGGGCACGCGCTCGGCGGCGGCCTCGAGCTGGCCCTGCACTGCGACCACCGGGTCGCGGCCGCGGGGATCCGGTCGATCGGGCTCCCGGAGGCGTCGCTCGGGCTCGTGCCGGGCTGGGGCGGGTCGTGGCTGCTCCCCCGCCTGGTCGGCCTGCCTGCCGCCGTCGACCTCGCCGTGCTGCGCCCGCTCGCGAACAACCGGCTCACCACCGCGGAGCAGGCCCTGGAACTCGGCCTGGTCGACACCGTGCTCCCCGTCGAGGGCTTCGAGCAGTCCGCGCTCGCCTGGACCGCGGGCGTGCTGCGCGCCGGCTCCCCCGACCGCCGCGCCGCGACGGTGCCGCCGGTGCCGGAGGGCGACCCCGACCCGCTCGCCCGCGCCGCCACCACCCTGGACGCCCGGCTGCACGGCGCCGCCCCGGCCTACGCCCACGTCCTGGACCTGCTGGCCCGCGCCGGTTCCCGCGACCGGGAGGCGGGTTTCCGCGCGGAGGACGACGCCCTCTCCCGGCTGCTGGCGTCCGACGAGGCCCGCGCCGCCCTGTACGCCGCGGAGCTCACCGGCCGCGGCGCCCGCCGGGCCGCTCGCGCCGAGGCGGACGAGGCCGCGCCGCGCGAGGTGCGCCGGGTCGGCATCGTCGGCGCCGGCCTGATGGCCGCGCAGCTCGCCGTCCTGCTCGGCTCGCGGCTCGGCGTGCCGGTGGCGATGCGCGAGGTCGACGAGGAGCGGGCCGCGGCGGGCCGGGAGCGCGTGCGCGACCTGGTCGAGTCCGCCGTGTCGCGCGGCCGGTTGGCCGAGGACGCGGGCCGCGCGCTGCTCGACGGCGTCCGGGTCGGCACCGACCTGGCCGACCTCGCCGACGCGGACCTCGTGATCGAGGCCGTCACCGAGGTGCTGGACGTCAAGCGGGCCGTGTTCGCCGAGGTCGAGGCGCTCGTCCGCCCCGACTGCGTGCTCGCCACCAACACGTCCGCGCTGTCGGTCACCGCGATGGCCGACAGCCTCGCGCACCCGGAGCGGGTCGTCGGGCTGCACTTCTTCAACCCGGTCGCCCAGATGCCGCTGGTGGAGGTGGTCGCGACGCCGTCGTCGGACGCCACGTCGCTCGCCACCGCGGTCGACGTCGCGCGGCGCGCGGGCAAGACCGTCGTGCGCACCACCGACCGCCCGGGCTTCGTCGTCAACCGGGTGCTGCTGCGGATGCTGGCCGACGTGCTCGGCGCGGTCGAGGAGGGCACACCGGTCGAGGCCGCCGACGCCGCGCTGCGCCCGCTGGGCCTGCCGATGAGCCCGTTCGCGCTGCTGCAGCTCGTCGGCCTGCCGGTGGCCCGGCACGTGCTCGTGACGCTGCACGACGAGCTCGGCGACCGCTACCCCCGGTCGCCCGGACTGGACGCGCTGGTCGAGCAGGGCCGCACCGTCGCCACGCCCGGCCCCGCGGGGCTCCCCGTCGTCGACCCGGCGATCCAGGACGCGTTCGGCGCGCCCACCGCCGCCGGGACGCGTGCCGAGCAGGAGGCCGCCGTCCTCGACCGCGTGGCCCGGGGGCTGGCCGAGGAGATCGGCGCCCTGCTGGACGAAGGCGTCGTGCCGTCGGCGGACCAGGTCGACCTGGCGATGCTGCTCGGCGCCGGCTGGCCCGCGCACCTCGGCGGGATCTGCCCCTGGCTGGACCGCACCGGTTGGTCCGAGCGGGTGCTCGGCCACCGGCTGCTCCCGCCGGGCGTCGCCGACGCGAGCGCGACGGCGGCCTGACACCCGGAGTGCCGGGGGGCAGGTCAGCCGGCGGCGAGGTACCGGTCGAGTGCGTCCCGCACGATCTGGCTGCGGGTGAGGCCCTGCTGCTCGAGGCGTTCGATCGCGGCCTCCTGCGCAGCGCTGATCGTCACGTTCACCCGCGGCGACCGCACCCCGCGCCGCCCCTGGCCTCCGCCGACCCGGGGTCGCCCGACCGAGCGCTCGACCGCACCCACGTCGACACCCGCGGCCTCGAGGACCGACCTGCCGAAGGCGGACGCGTCGGCACCCGTCAGCACCTCGCGGGGCTCGCCCCACGCGGCCGGGTCCGCGGCGAACATCGCCGCGCGGGCCTCGTCGTGCTCGGTCATGCTGCTCACCCCTCCTGGTACCCGACACGCGTACGGGTCGACTCCCGCAGCCGCATCACGTGGAAGATCCACACCCGGTCCGGCGGGCTCACGTCGGCCAGCACCTCCAGGTCGCCGAACCGGCTCGGCCCGATGAACAGCGTGGGCGCCACCGGTCCGACACGAGGTTCGCCGAACTCGCGGACCACGACACGGGCGTGCGCCATGGCGTAGAGCGCCTCGTCGTGCGGGATCCCGTGCTCGTCGGCGCTCGCCGCCCAGGTCACGCCCACGTCACTGTCGCATCCCGGTGGACATTGTGTCCACCACAAGTGGACACGACGACAAGCAGCGGATGTCGGCGTCCGGCACGTGCACGGCTCAGAACACCGTCAGCCCGCGGTCCCGGAACTGCTGCCGCACCCGTGCCACCAGCTCGGGGCTCGGCGGCTCGGTGTCCTCCAGCTCGTACGCCATGCCGAGGCTCTGCCACTTGTCCCGACCCATCTGGTGGAACGGCAGCACCTCGACTCGGCTGACCGTGGACAGCGAGGCGACGTAGTCGGCGACCGCGTCGACGTTCTCCGGCGCGTCGGTGAGCCCGGGCACCAGCACGAACCGGACCCAGATCTCGGTGCCGCTCGCGGCGACCCGGCGGCCGAAGTCGAGCGTCGGCTGCAGGTCCCGGCCGGTGGTCCTCTTGTACGTCTCCGGGATGCCCGACTTCACGTCGAGCAGCACGAGATCGATGTCCGCGAGCATCGCGTCCGAGCAGTGCGCACCCAGGTAGCCGGAGGTGTCGATCGCGGTGTGCACGCCGAGCTCCTTGGCCCCGCGCAGCAGCCGGGCGACGAACGCGGGCTGCATGAGCGGCTCGCCGCCGGAGATCGTCAGGCCGCCGCCGGTCACGGCGAACACCGGGACGTACCGCTGGATCCGGCGCAGCAGCTCCTCGGCGAGCACGGGCTCGCCGCGGCGCATCTCCATCGTGTCGGGGTTGTGGCAGTACAGGCAGCGCAGCGGGCAGCCGGCCAGGAAGGTCGTGAGCCGGGTGCCGGGGCCGTCGACCGCGGTGACGAGCTCCCAGGAGTGCAGCGATCCCAGCTCGCCGGCGCGCATCTGCGCGAACTTCTCGCTGCGCTCCGCGTCGCTCACCGCGAGCCCCGCGGTGCCGGCCGTCGACCGCTCGTGCGAGCCGCCCGTGACGGGCAGGCCCAGCTCGATGACCGGGGCGCCGACCTCGCCGACGACGGACTGGCTGCTGCTCATGGTCGCGACCTCCTCGCGGGGTCCTGCTGGGTGGTGCGGGTGGTACGGGTCGTGCGGGGCGGGGCCGCCCGGCCCGGGGCTGCTCCCCCGGACCGGGCGGTGGTCCGCCGGTGCGGCGTCAGACGCCGCCGTGGAACGTCCGGGACAGCACGTCGAGCTGCTGCTCGCGGGTGAGCCGCACGAAGTTCACGGCGTAGCCCGACACCCGGATGGTGAGCTGCGGGTAGTTCTCGGGGTGCTCCATGGCGTCCTCGAGGGTGTCCCGGTTCAGCACGTTGACGTTCAGGTGGTAGCCGGACGAGACGTTGTACGCGTCCATGAGGCCCACCAGGTTCGCCACCTGCTCGTCCTTGGTGCGGCCGAGGCCCGAGGGCACGACCGTCGAGGTGAGCGAGATGCCGTCCATCGCCTCGGAGTACGGCAGCTTGGCGACCGACATCGCGGAGGCGAGCATGCCGTGCGAGTCGCGCCCGTTCATCGGGTTGGCGCCCGGGGCGAACGGCTCGCCGGCGCGACGGCCGTCCGGGGTGTTGCCCGTGGCCTTGCCGTAGACGACGTTCGAGGTGATCGTCAGCACCGACTGGGTGTGCAGGGAGTTCCGGTAGGTCTTGTGCTGCCGGATCTTCTCCATGAACGCCTTGGTGATGCCCACGGCGATGTCGTCCGCACGGTCGTCGTCGTTGCCGTACGTCGGGAAGTCGCCCTCGATCACGTAGTCCGTGACCAGGCCGTCCTCGTCGCGCACCGGCGTGACCTTCGCGTACTTGATGGCCGACAGGGAGTCCGCCACGACCGACAGGCCGGCGATGCCGCAGGCCATGGTCCGGAGGATCTGCCGGTCGTGGAGCGCCATCTCGAGCCGCTCGTACGCGTACTTGTCGTGCATGTAGTGCACGCAGTTCAGCGCGTCGACGTAGGTCTCGGCCAGCCAGTCGAGCAGCTTGTCGTACTTCGCCGCCACGTCGTCGTAGTCGAGGACGTCGCCCTCGACCGGTGCGGAGACGGGCGCGACCTGCTTGCCGGACACCTCGTCGCGGCCGCCGTTGATGGCGTACAGCAGAGCCTTGGCGATGTTGACGCGGGCGCCGAAGAACTGCATCTGCTTGCCGACCCGCATCGGGGACACGCAGCAGGCGATCGCCGCGTCGTCGCCCCACGAGGTGCGGATGAGGTCGTCGGACTCGTACTGGATCGCCGAGGTGTCGATCGAGACCTGCGCGCAGTACTTCTTGAAGCCCTCGGGCAGCCGGTTGCTCCACAGCACGGTCAGGTTCGGCTCCGGGGCCGGGCCGATGTTGTACAGCGTCTGCAGGAACCGGAACGACGACTTGGTGACGAGCGGGCGCCCGTCCTCGCCGATGCCGCCGATCGACTCGGTGACCCAGGTGGGGTCGCCGGAGAACAGCTGGTCGTACTCGGGGGTCCGCAGGAACCGGACGATGCGCAGCTTGATGACGAAGTCGTCGATCAGCTCCTGCGCGAACTCCTCGGTGATCGCGCCCGACGCGAGGTCGCGCTGCAGGTACACGTCGAGGAACGTCGAGGTGCGGCCCAGCGACATGGCCGCGCCGTTCTGCTCCTTCACGGCGCCCAGGTAGGCGAAGTACAGCCACTGGACGGCCTCGCGGGCGGTGGTCGCCGGGTTGGAGATGTCGTAGCCGTAGGACGCGGCCATCTGCTTGAGCTCGACGAGCGCGCGGATCTGCTCCGCGTTCTCCTCGCGGTCGCGGATGACGTCCTCGACCGACGGCTCCATGTCCATCTCGTGCCGCTCGAGGCGCTTGGCCTCGATCAGCGCGTCCACGCCGTACAGGGCGACGCGGCGGTAGTCGCCGATGATGCGGCCGCGGCCGTAGGCGTCGGGCAGGCCGGTGATGATGTGCGACGAGCGCGCGGCCCGGACGTTCGGGGGGTAGACGTCGAAGACGCCGTCGTTGTGCGTCTTGCGGTACGTGGTGAAGATCTTGGCGACCTCGGGGTCGACGTCGTAGCCGTAGGTCTCGAGGCTCTTCTCGACCATGCGCCACCCGCCGTTGGGGATCATGGCGCGCTTGAGCGGGGCGTCGGTCTGCAGGCCGACGATCAGCTCGTTGTCCTGGTCGATGTAGCCGGCCGGGTGCGAGACGATCGTCGACGGCGTGTGGTTGTCGATGTCGTAGACGCCCTTGGCCCGCTCGGCCGGGAACATCTCGCTGAGCTTCGCCCAGATGCCGGTGGTGCGCTCCGTGGGGCCGGCGAGGAAGTCGGCCTCGCCGGTGTACGGCGTGTAGTTGCGCTGGATGAAGTCGCGGACGTCGATCCCGTCACACCAGGGTCCGGTGACGAAACCGTCCCAGGCCGGCGCGGTGGCGTCGGACCCGGTCGTGGGTACTGCGGTGGTGGACATCTGAAGCTCCCTCGCTGAGTGCGTCGTACTTGCGACGCTATTCACGAGGTCATGGGATGTCTTGGGACCGAGGTCCCCCGCCCTCGTCAGGGGCGCGGAACGGCCGCGTGACGGTGCTCACGTCCCGGACCCAGGTCCCGTCAGGCGGTCGCGCGGAGCGCCGCGAGCACGTCGCGCGCGAGGTCCGGCGCGGTCAGCCGGAGTCCCGTCAGCAGCTCGTCCCGGCTCGCGTGCTCGAGGTACCGCCGCGGCACCCCGAACGCCTGGACGGGCGTCGGGATGCCCGCGTCCCGCGCCCGCAGCCCGAGCGCCGACCCGACGCCGCCCTCGCGCACGCCGTCCTCGATCGTCACCGCGTGGTCGTGCTCCCCCACGAGCTTCACGAGTGCCGCGGGCACGGGCAGCACCCAGCGCGGGTCCACGACCGTCACCCGCAGGCCGTGCTGCGCCAGCAGCTCGCCGAGCGCCAGGGCGGTGCGGGCCATCGAGCCGACGCCGCACACCAGCACCGACCGCGCGGCGTCGTCGGTCCCCGTGCCCCCGTGCCGCGCGAGCACGTCCACGCCGTCGACGTCGTCGACCGCCGGAAGCGCCTCGGTGAGCGCGCCCTTCGGGTACCGCACCACCGTGGGCGCGTCGTCGACGTCGACCGCCGCGCGCAGCGCCGCCCGCAGCGTGTCCTCGTCGCGCGGCGCGGCCAGCCGCAGGCCCGGGACGACCCCGAGCAGCGCCATGTCCCACATGCCGTTGTGCGACGCGCCGTCGTCGCCGGTGAGCCCGGCGCGGTCCAGGACGAACGTCACCCCGGCGCGGTGCAGGCCCACATCCATCAACACCTGGTCGAAGGCGCGGTTGAGGAACGTCGCGTACACCGCGACCACCGGGTGCAGCCCGGCGAACGCCATGCCCGCCGCCGTCGTCACGGCGTGCTGCTCGGCGATCCCGACGTCGAACGTGCGGGCGGGGAACGCCTCCGCGAACGGCGCGAGCCCGACCGGCTGCAGCATCGCCGCCGTGATCGCCACGACGTCGGGCCGGCGGCGGCCGATCCGGACGATCTCGTCCGCGAACACGCCCGTCCAGCCGAACCGCGACGGCGCGACCGGCAGCCCGGTCTCGGGGTGGATCTGGCCGACCGCGTGGAACCGGTCCGCGACGTCCTGCTCGGCCGGCGAGTACCCGCGGCCCTTCTCCGTGATGACGTGCACGATCACCGGCCCGCCGAACGACCGGGCCCGGCGCAGCGCGAACTCCACCGCCGCCTCGTCGTGCCCGTCGACCGGGCCGACGTACTTCAGGCCGAGGTCCTCGAACATCCCCTGCGGGGCGACGACGTCCTTGATGCCCTTCTTCAGGCCGTGCAGCGCGTCGTACGCCACCCGCCCGGGGGGCCCGGAGCGGCGCAGCGCGCGCTTGCCCCAGGACAGCACCGTCTCGTACCCGCGGGTGGTGCGCAGCGCGTCGAGGTGCAGCGCCAGCCCGCCGATCGTCGGCGCGTAGGACCGGCCGTTGTCGTTCACGACGACCACCAGGCGGCGGTCGGTGCCGTCCGCGATGTTGTTGAGCGCCTCCCAGGCCATGCCGCCGGTGAGTGCGCCGTCGCCGACGACCGCCACCACGTGCCGGTCGCCGCGACCGGCCAGGGCGTTCGCCCGCGCGATGCCGTCCGCCCAGGACAGCGCCGTCGACGCGTGCGAGTTCTCGACGACGTCGTGCTCGGACTCGGCCCGGCTGGGGTAGCCCGACAGCCCGCCGCTCTTGCGGAGCCGGCCGAAGTCCTGCCGCCCCGTCAGCAGCTTGTGCACGTAGGACTGGTGGCCGGTGTCGAACACCAGCGTGTCCCGCGGCGACTCGAACACCCGGTGCAGGGCGATCGTCAGCTCGACCACGCCGAGGTTCGGCCCCAGGTGCCCGCCCGTGCGGGACACCTGGTCGACCAGGTAGCCGCGGATCTCCCCCGCCAGCGCCCGGACCTGCCCCGCGGACAGCGCGCGCAGGTCGGCCGGGGACCCGATGCGGTCCAGCAGCCCCATGTCCCACCGCCCGTCGCCGTCGTCCGCGCGGCTCGCGCACGAGAGGCCCCCACCCTACGGGGCGGGGTCGCCCCGGGCGCGGGCGACGTGCCCGCGACCGGCGGGCGGCTCCGGCGCGACCGCCGCGCCGGAGCCGCCCGCGGCCGTCAGGACCGCAGGTGCACCGCCACGTCGGCCTCCGCCTCGACCTGCACCGAGCCGTCCGCGCCGACCCGCACCGCGAGCGGCGCGCCGCCCAGGCGCAGCCCGCGCACGGCCACCGCCCCGAGGGGCGAGGGCACCGGCGGCGCCACGGTCAGCCGGCCGCCGGGCACGTCGGGCGCCAGCCCGAGCGCCGCGCCGAGGACCGACACCGCGGCCGCCGCCGACCACGCCTGCGGGCGGCACGCCGCCGGGTACGGAACGGCGCGCGGCACGGTGCCGCGGGCGTCGCCGCCGTAGAGCTCCGGCAGCCGCTGGTCGAAGTCCTGCGCGGCCGCGAGCAGCCCCTCCGCGAGCGCCGCCGCCTCCCGGGCGTGCCCGGCGCGCGCCAGCCCCTGCACGACGATCGCGGTGTCGTGCGGCCACACGGCGCCGCCGTGGTAGCGCAGCTCCCAGTAGCCGGCCGACTCCGTCGACATCGTGCGCAGGCCGTAGCCCGAGTCCATGTCCGGGCCGACGAGCCGCGCGGCGACCGTCGCCTCCTCCTCGGCGGACAGGATGCCGGTGCCCAGCAGGTGGCCGATGTTCGACGTCACCGTGTCCACGACCCGCTTGTCCGCGTCCAGCGCGATGCCCGGGTAGGCGCCGCGCTCGTCCGAGGTCCAGAACGACGCCCGGAACCGCTCGGCCAGCGCGGCGGCCCAGGCGCGCCACCGGTCCCCGCCCTCGCGGCCGAACGCGTCGAGCAGCGCGGCGCCCGCGACGGCGGCCTCGTGGGCGTACCCCTGCACCTCCGCAAGGGCGATGGGTCCGGTCGCGAGCCCGCCGGCCTTCCACTGCACCGAGTCGCCCGAGTCCTTCCAGCCCTGGTTCGCCAGGCCGGAGCCGGTCTCGTCGGCGTACTCGAGGAACCCGTCGCCGTCCGAGTCGCCGTGGTCGGACATCCAGGCCAGCGCGCGCTCCATGGCGGGCAGCAGCGCCTCGACCTCCTCGGCCGGCATGCCCCAGCGCCACGCGTCGTGCAGCAGGCAGACCCACAGCGGCGTCGCGTCGACCGTGCCGTAGTACACCGGCGGCAGCACGGTGCCCTCGCCGGGCATAGACAGCTCGGCGCGGCGCACCTCGTGCAGGATCTTGCCGGGCTGCTCGGCGGTGGTGGGGTCCACCTTCGTGCCCTGCAGCGTCGCGAGCGTGCGCAGCGTGCCCGCCGCGAGCTCGGTGCCGAGCGGCAGCAGCATCCGCGCCGCCCAGATCGAGTCCCGGCCGAACAGGGTGAAGAACCACGGGGCGCCCGCGGCCAGGAACACGTCGTCCGGCGCGAACCGGGCGCTCAGGCGCAGCGTGCCGAGGTCGGCGAGGGCCTGGTCGAGGAGGGCGGGCAGCCGGCGGTCCGCCGCCTCGACGTCCAGGGGCTGCCACTCGGGCTCCGCGCGGCGGGGCGCCGTCACCGGGCCGGCCGCGTCCGTGACGTCGAGGGTCCAGGCGACCGCGTCCGGCTCCCCGGTCGTCGCCTTCACGTCCCAGGCCAGCCGCACGGTCCCGTCGGCCGCCACGGCGACGTCCGCGCCCGGCGCGGACAGCACCGCCGCCACGTCGGCGTCGGCCTGCCAGCGCGCGCCGTCGGCGGTGCGCTCCGGGGCCGGCGCCGCCTGGACCGCCGCGCCCGACTTGATCCAGTCCATCGGCGTGCCGTCCGGGCGCAGCGCCACCTCGAGGCGCGCCGCCACGGGCTCCGCCGTCGAGCAGGACAGCGTGAGGGTCTCCGTGACCCGGCCCGGGACCACCTCGCGCAGCCGCTCCAGCCGGGCCGTCGGGTCCGCACCGGGGCCGTCGACCGAGCGCGCCAGCAGCACCGTCCGGGCGCGCCCGGGGCCGTCCGCGCCGGACGCGACAGCCTCGGGCGCGGTGCCGCCGACGGTCAACCGGGCGCCGGCCAGCACCCGCACGTCGCCGTGGTAGACGCCCTGGGCGCCGCGTCCGTCCGCCAGGCCGATCTGGCCGTCGGCGTCCGACCACGCCTGCGTCGGGGCGTGGACCGCGACCAGCAGGTCGTGCAGCAGGGGCTGGAGCTCCATGGGTACCTCGTCGTTCGGGAGGGGTGTGCGGTGGTCGGTGGCGGGGCCCGCCGAGACAGGATCGTGACCCGGGGCGGCCCCGCCCGGCTTGACAGGCCCGGGGGCGCTGGCAACTCTAGGGGCAACCGTTTGAGCGTTCCAATCGCAACTTGGAACGATCATATGCACACCGAGCGACGCGAGGGAGCGCCCATGGACGCCACGACGAGGCCCACGCTGGAGAGCGTCGCCCAGCGCGCCGGCGTGTCCCGCCAGACCGTGTCGAACGTGCTCAACGCGCCGCACCTGGTGCGCGCCGACACCACCGACCGGGTCCGCGCCGCCATCGACGCGCTCGGCTACCGGCCGTCCTCGGCCGCGCGCCAGCTGCGCACCGGCCGGTCCCGCGTGCTGGGCCTGCGCCTGGAGCCGGTGCACGACGGCATCAACGGCGCCGTGCTCGACCGGTTCCTGCACGCGCTCACCGAGAGCGCCCAGGCCCGCGGGTACCGGGTCATGCTGTTCACGGCCCCCGACGACGCCGGCGAGATCGCGCAGTACAGCGAGCTGCTCGACACCGCCGACCTCGACGCGTTCGTCCTCACCAGCACCCACCGCGACGACGAGCGGGCCGCCTGGCTCGCGGAGCGGGACGTGCCGTTCGTGACGTTCGGCCGGCCCTGGGGCGACCGTCCCGACGGCGCCGCCGCGCACCCGTGGGTCGACGTCGACGGCGCCGCCGGCACCCGCGCCGCGGTCGCCCACCTGCGCCGGCTCGGCCACGAGCGGATCGCCTACCTCGGCTGGCCCGACGGCTCCGACGTCGGCGAGGACCGCGCCGGCGGCTGGGCCGCCGCGATGGTCGACGCCGGGCACGACGGCTCCCTGCTCCGCCGGCTGCACGCCCGCGTCCCCGACGGCGTCGCCGCCGGCGCCCAGGCGATCGAGCGCGTGCTCGCCGACGCCGCGCCCACCGCCGTGGTGTGCGCCTCCGACTCCCTGGCCCTCGGCGCCCTCACGGTCGCCCGGAGCCAGGGCACGACGCTCGCCGTCGTCGGCTTCGACGACACCCCCGTCGCCGCCGCCGTCGGCCTGACCTCCGTGGCCCAGCCGCTCTCCGAGGCCGCCCAGCGCGCGCTCGACCTGCTGCTCGACCAGCTCGACGGCACCGGGGGGACCCGCAGCCGCGAGGTCCTGCTCGCCCCCCACCTGGTCGAGCGCGCGTCCAGCCGCACCCCCTGACCACCCGACCCTCCGTGCACCACCCCCTGAAGGAGAGAACCCCCATGCAGCACCGCATCCCCGTGCGAGGACGGCGCCTCCTGGCGTCCACCGCCGTCGGCGCAGCCGGCATCCTCGCCCTGTCCGCCTGCGGCGGCGGCTCCGGCTTCGAGGACGACGGCGCCGACGCCGCGTCCACCGAGGGCGGCGGCTCGCTCAGCATCCTCATCGGCTCGTCCGGCGACGCCGAGACCGACGCCGTCAAGGCCGCCGTCGCCGCCTGGTCCGAGGAGTCCGGCGTCGACGCCACCGTGCAGGTCGCCTCCGACCTCACGCAGGAGCTCAGCCAGGGCTTCGCCTCGGGCGACCCGGCCGACGTGTTCTACGTGAGCGCCGACCAGTTCCAGACCTACGCCGCGAACGGCTCGCTGTACCCGTACGGCTCGGAGCTGGACAACGCCGACGACTTCTACCCGTCGCTGGTCGAGCAGTTCAGCTACGACGACGAGCTCGTCTGCGCGCCCAAGGACTTCTCCACCCTCGGCCTCATCATCAACACCGCCGCGTGGGAGGCCGCCGGCCTCACCGACGCCGACGTCCCGACCACCTGGGACCAGCTGACCGACGTCGCCGGGAAGCTCACCACGGGCGACCAGGTCGGCCTCGGCTTCTCCGGCGAGTACGCCCGCGTCGGCGCGTTCCTCGCCCAGGCCGGCGGCACGCTGGTCAGCGAGGACGGCACCGAGGCCACCGCCGACTCCGCCGAGAACGTCGAGGGCCTCACCTACGTCCAGCAGCTGCTCGCATCGGGCTCCGCGGCCTACGCCGCCGACCTCGGCACCGGCTGGGGCGGCGAGGCGTTCGGCACCGGCGCCGCCGCCATGACCATCGAGGGCAACTGGATCACCGGCGCCATGGAGAACGACTACCCGGACGTCGACTACCGCGTCGTCGAGCTGCCCGCCGGCCCGGCCGGCCAGGGCACCCTGCAGTTCACCAACTGCTGGGGCGTCGCCGCCGACTCGTCCAGCCAGTCCGACGCCGTCGACCTGGTGCAGTACCTGACGGCCACCGACCAGCAGCTCGCGTTCTCCGAGGCGTTCGGCGTCATGCCGTCCGTGCAGTCCGCGGCGGACGGCTGGAAGGAGCTGTTCCCGGAGATGACCGCGTTCATCGACTCGGCCGACTTCGCGCAGAACGTCGTCAACGCCCGCGGTGCCGCGGACGTCATCACCGACTTCAACGCCCAGCTCGAGGGCCTGAAGTCCGGCGACCCGGCCGCGATCCTCGGCTCGGTGCAGACGAACCTGCAGGCCGTGCTCGACGAGAACGCGTCCTGACACGATGACCACACAGGCGGCGGTGCCGCTCCGCCGCCGGTCGCGCGGCCCCGGGTCCGCCCGGGGCCGCGAGGCCGCGTCGGGGTGGCTGTTCCTCACCCCGATGCTCGTCATCCTGGGGCTGTTCCTGGTCGTGCCCGTGCTCATGGCGCTCTGGGTCAGCCTGTCCGACTGGACCGGCCGCGGCAGCCCGCTGTCGTCGGACGTCGGGTTCGTCGGGCTCGACAACTACGAGCGCCTGCTGCTCGGCGGCGGCCTCGCCACCCAGGACTTCGGCACGGCGATGCGCAACAACGCGTACTACGTCCTGCTCGTCGTCCCGCTGCAGACCGCGCTCGCCCTGTTCCTCGCGACGATGGTCAACCGCGCCGCGCTGCGCGGGAAGGGCTTCTTCCGGACGGCGTTCTACTTCCCGTCCGTGACGTCGTCGGTCGCCATCACGGTGCTGTGGCTGTTCCTGTTCTCCGCCTCGGGCACCATCAACGCGATCCTCGCGAAGCTGTCGATCACCGGGCCGAACTGGTTCAACGACCCGCAGGGCGTGATCCACCTGCTGCTCGGCACCCTCGGCGTCGACTCGGCGCCGGCCGCGCTGGCGCAGCACGGGTTCCTCGGCATCTCCCTGTGGGAGTGGGCCGCCGGCCCGTCCGTGGCGATGACCGCGTTCATCCTGCTGGCGATCTTCACCACCTCCGGCACGTTCATGCTGCTGTTCCTCGCGGCGCTGCAGGCCGTCTCCGCCGAGGTCGAGGAGGCCGCGGTCATGGACGGCGCCAACGCCCGGCAGCGGTTCTTCCGGGTCACGCTGCCCATGCTGAAGCCGACCGTGTTCACCGTGGTGACCCTCGGCCTGATCGGCACCTGGCAGGTGTTCGACCAGATCTACACCGGCACCCAGGGCGGTCCGGCGAAGACCACGCTCACCCCGGCGTACCTGTCGTACACGGCGGCGTTCCAGAACAACGAGTGGGGCCGCGGCGCCGCGATCGCGTTCGTGCTGTTCGCGATCATCGTGCTGCTCACCGTCCTGCAGCGGGTCGTGCTCCGGGAGCGCGACGTGCCCCGCCGCAAGCGGTTCCACCGCGACCCGCCTGCTCCCCCGGCCGCCGTCGCCGCGACTGCCACCACGACCGGCGGCCCGGGCGCCGGCGCGACGACCTCCACCTCGACGACCGGGAGCGACCGATGACCGCCGCCACCGTCACCAGCGGCACCCGGGGTGCGTCCAGCGGCGCGTCCGGACCCGCCGGCGGCCCGGTGCCGCGGGCGCGCCGCAGCCGGCGCCGCATGCTCGCGACGTCGTTCACCTACGCGGTGCTCGTCGTCCTCGCGATCCTGTACGTCTACCCGTTCCTCATCCAGGTCTCGACGTCGTTCAAGACCGACGCCGAGGCCGCCCAGAACGCGATCTCGCTGATCCCGCAGACCTGGTCGACCGCGGCCTACGAGCGGCTGTTCCTGCGGTCCGACTTCCCGCTGTGGTTCCGGAACTCGGTGGTCGTCACCGTCGTCGTGACGATCGGGCGGGTGTTCATCAACTCGCTCGCCGGCTACGCCCTGGCGCGGCTGCGGTTCCGGGGCCGCGGGCTGGTGTTCGCCGGGCTCGTCGCCGTCATGGCCGTGCCGAACGTCGTGCTGCTCATCCCGAAGTTCCTCGTGATCAAGCAGGTCGGCATCTACAACTCGTTCGCGGGCCTGATCATCCCGCTGCTCGCGGACGCCGCCGGCATCTTCATCATGAAGAACTTCTTCGAGTCGATCCCGCCGTCGGTCGAGGAGGCCGCCCGCATGGACGGCGCCGGGACCTTCCGGGTGTTCTGGTCCGTCGTGCTGCCGATGGCCCGGCCCGCGCTGGTGACCATCGTGATCCTGTCGTTCCAGGGCTCCTGGAACGAGCTGTCGCACTTCATCGTCGCGTCCCAGGACCCGCAGCTGGTCACGCTGACCAAGGGCGTCGCCCAGCTGGCGTCCGGCCAGCTGTCCCAAGGCACGCAGTACCCGCTGAAGCTGGCCGCCGCGGCGATCATGACGATCCCCGTCGCCGTCCTGTTCTTCATCTTCCAGAAGCGGATCATGAACCAGAGCGCCGGTGCTGTGAAGGAGTAGTGCCCGTCCCGCGGGGCCCCGGTGCGGGGTCCCGCGGTCCCGGGTGGGTGCCGCACGGCGCCCGGTAGCATCGGGCGGAAAGGGGAACACACCTATGCGCTTCCTGCCCGGGCACCAGCCCTCCTCCGACCTCACCTACGGCGACGTCTTCCTCGTCCCGTCCCGGTCCGAGGTCGCCTCCCGCTTCGACGTCGACCTCTCGTCGACCGACGGCACCGGCACCACCATCCCGGTCGTCGTCGCCAACATGACCGCGGTCGCCGGCCGCCGCATGGCCGAGACCGTGGCGCGCCGCGGCGGCCTGGCCGTGCTGCCGCAGGACGTCCCGACCGACGTCGTCGCCGACGTGGTCGCGTCCGTCAAGGCCAAGCACACCGTCGTCGAGAGCGCCGTGGTCGTGTCCCCGCAGGACACCGTGCACACCGCGCTCACCCTGATCGGCAAGCGCGCGCACGGCGCCGCGGTCGTCGTCGAGGGCGACCGGCCCGTCGGCGTCGTCACCCCCGCCGACTGCGAGGGCGTCGACCGGTTCACCCAGATCGCCGACGTCATGTCCGGCGACCCGACGACCGTCGAGCTGTCCGTCGTCGAGTCCGGCGGCACCGCCGGGCTGGAGGCCGCGTTCGAGCGGCTGCACGGCTCGCGCCGCAAGTTCTCCCCCGTCGTCCGCGACGGCCGCCTGGTCGGCGTGCTGACCCAGGTCGGCGCCCTGCGGTCCTCGATCTACACCCCGGCGCTCGACGCGCAGGGGCGCCTCCGCGTAGCCGCCGCGGTCGGCGTGAACGGCGACGTCAAGGGCAAGGCCGCCGCGCTGCTCGACGCCGAGGTCGACGTCCTCGTCGTCGACACCGCGCACGGCCACCAGCGCAAGATGCTCGACGCGCTCGAGGCCGTGCGGTCCCTCGACCCGCGGGTCCCCGTCGTCGCCGGCAACGTCGTCACCGCCGAGGGCACCCGCGACCTGATCGCCGCGGGCGCCGACATCGTCAAGGTCGGCGTCGGCCCCGGCGCCATGTGCACCACCCGGATGATGACCGCCGTCGGGCGGCCGCAGTTCTCCGCCGTCCTCGAGTGCGCCGCGGCCGCGCGCGAGCTCGGCAAGCACGTCTGGGCCGACGGCGGCGTGCGGCACCCGCGCGACGTCGCGCTCGCCCTGGCCGCCGGCGCCTCGCAGGTCATGGTCGGGTCCTGGTTCGCCGGCACCCACGAGTCCCCCGGCGACCTGCACGCCGACGGCAGCGGCCGGCTCTACAAGGAGAGCTTCGGCATGGCCTCGGCCCGCGCCGTCGCCGCCCGCACCCGCGGCGGGTCCGCGTTCGACCGCGCGCGCAAGGCGCTGTACGAGGAGGGCATCTCCTCCTCCCGGATGTACCTCGACCCCGAGCGCCCCGGCGTCGAGGACCTGGTCGACCGGATCACCTCCGGCGTGCGGTCCTCCTGCACCTACGTGGGGGCGACCTCGCTCGACGACTTCGCCGAGCGCGCCGTCGTCGGGATCCAGTCCGCCGCCGGCTACGACGAGGGCCGCCCGCTGCCCGACGGCTGGTGACCGGCGCGCGGTGCCACCGCGCCGCCTGACGAGGTGACGGACGGGCCCGGGCCCGGGGTGCGACCGCCCCGGCCCGGGCCCGTCCGCGTCCCGCCGGGCGCCGCGCCGCGCACCGGTTAGGGTCGCCCCGTGAGCCAGCCGCGTCCCGTCCTCGTCCTCACGCACGTCGCGCACGAGGGGCCGGGCCTCGTCGCCCGCGCGCTCGACGGCCTGCCGATCACGACGCGCACCGTCCTCGACGACCCGTCGCCGCGGCTGCCCGCCGTGGCCGACCTGGCCGGCCTCGTCGTCATGGGCGGCCCGCAGGACGCGGACGACGACGCCGGCCACCCCGGCCTGGCCGCCGAGCGCCGGCTCCTGGCCGAGGCCGTCGACGCGGGCCTGCCGACGCTCGGCGTCTGCCTCGGCATGCAGCTGCTCGCGCTCGCGCTCGGCGCGCCGCTGCACCGGCGGCACGGCACCGAGATCGGCTTCGCGCCCGTCGACGTCGTCGCGCAGGACCCGCTGCTCGCCCCCGCCGGCCCGCGACCGACCGTGCTGCACTGGCACTCCGACGCCGTCGACCTGCCCGCCGGGGCCACCCTGCTCGCGTCGACGGGGACCACCCCCGTGCAGGCGTTCCGTGCCGGGTCCGCGGTCGGCACCCAGTTCCACCTCGAGGTCGACGCGACCGTGCTCGACCTGTGGCTGTCGACGCCGCAGATGGTCGCCGACCTGGAGCCCGACGAGGTCGCCGCGATCCGGCTGGGCTCGCGGCAGCACCTCGCCGCGCTGCGGCCCGGCGCGGACCTCGGGCTGGCGTCGTTCGCGACGGCCGTGCGGGAGCGGGGGTGACGGCGGGGTCGGGGGCCGGCGCGGCGTCGGGGGCCGGCGCGGCGTCGGGGGCCGGCGCGGCGTCGGGGGCGCTCGCCGACCTCGTCGCCCTGTGCGCCGCGCGCCCCGTGTGGGCTCCCGACCCCGAGCGGGCCTTCGACGCACCGCCGCCCGGGCGGGAGGCGTCGCACGCGCGGCCGGTCCGGCAGTCCGCGGTGCTCGTCCTGTTCGGCGTCCTCGACGCGGCGGACGCGCGCGCCGACCAGCCCGCGGTCGCGGCGGACCTCGACGTGCTGCTGACCCGCCGCTCCCCCACGTTGAGCCACCACCCGGGCCAGGTCTCGTTCCCCGGCGGCGGGATCGACCCGACCGACGCGGGCCCCGAGGCGGCGGCGCTGCGCGAGGCGCGGGAGGAGACCGGCCTCGACCCGGCGGGCGTGCGGGTGCTCGGCACGCTGCCGCTGCTGCCCGTCACGGTCAGCCGCAACCTCGTCACGCCCGTCCTCGGGTGGTGGGACCGGCCCTCGGCGGTGGCGGCGACCGACCCGGCGGAGACCGTCGGCGTGTTCCGGGTCCCGGTGGCGGACCTGGTGGACCCCGCGCGCCGGGTGACCACCGTGCTGCGCCGGGGCGGCGACGAGTGGCGCGGGCCGGCGTTCGACGCCGACGGGGTGCTCGTGTGGGGCTTCACCGCGTTCATCCTCGACCGGCTGCTCGACGCCGTCGGGTGGGCGGTCCCGTGGGACGAGGGCCGGACGGTGCCCGCGCCGGTGTGACGTCGCCCGCAGCGGCGCGTCGAACGGGTGGAATCGCCCGCCGGACCCTCTGGTCAACGGCCGTCGAAACGATACGATCGGCGCTGCGGCGCGACGGCACGACCGGCGACCGCCCCTCCCCCCGCCCGACCGATCCTCACCCACCCCCGCCCTGCCCCGGAGCACCCTCGTCATGGCCAAGGTCCTGACCGCCGGCAGTCCCTGGCGCGTCATCCTCGTGTTCGCCGTCCCCCTGCTGGTGGGCAACGTCGTCCAGCAGCTCTACCAGTTCGCCGACGCCGTCGTCGTCGGCCGCCACCTCGGCGTCGACTCGCTCGCCGCGGTCGGCACCACCGGCAGCCTGCTGTTCCTGCTGCTCGGGTTCGCCTGGGGCATGACCTCGGGCTTCGCGATCCCCACCGCGCAGGCCTTCGGTGCGCGGGACGAGGCCGCCGTGCGCCGCTCGGTCGCCGCCGGCACGATCCTCACCGGTGCGACCAGCGTGCTGCTCACCGTCGGCGCACCGCTGCTGGCCGGGCCGGCGCTCGCGCTGCTGCAGACGCCGTCGTCGCTGATGGCCGAGGCCACGACGTTCGCGCAGGTGAGCTTCCTCGGCGCCGGCGCGCTGATGTTCTTCAACTTCCTCGCCGCCGTCATCCGGGCGATCGGCGACTCTCGGACGCCGCTGTGGTTCCTCACGCTGGCGTGCGTGCTCAACGTCGTCCTGGTCGTGGTCATGGTCGGGCCGATGCGGCTCGGCGTCGGCGGCGCCGCGCTCGCGACCGTCGTGTCGCAGGCGCTGTCGGTCGTGCTGTGCCTGGAGTACGTCCGTCGGCGGGTGCCGGTGCTGCACGTGCACCGCGCGGACTGGCGGGTGCCGCGGGCCGAGCTCGCCGAGCACCTGCGCCTCGGGCTGCCGATGGGCTTCCAGGCGTCGATCATCGCGATCGGCACGCTCGCCGTGCAGGTCCGGCTGAACACCCTCGGCTCCGACGCCGTCGCCGCGTACACGACCGCCGCCCGCGTGGACGGCCTGGCGGTCGCCCTGCTGCAGTCGCTCGGCCTCGCGGTCTCGATGTTCGTCGCGCAGAACCTCGGCGGCGGTCGCCCCGACCGCATCCGGCAGGGCGTCGTCCAGGCGTCGTGGCTCGCGGTCGCCGGCTCGGCCGTCCTCGGCGTCGTGCTGTTCGCGTCGGGTGCCTCGCTGGTGCGGCTGTTCGTCGGCGACGGCGCCTCGGAGGTCGTGACGATGGCGACCCAGTTCCTGCACGTCAACGCGGCGCTGTACGCGGTCCTCGGCGTGCTGTTCGTGCTCCGCGGCGCCCTGCAGGGGCTCGGCCGCACGGGCGTGCCGACGCTCACCGGCGTCATCGAGCTGGTCATGCGGGTCGGCGCCGCGATCGTGCTCGGCGCGGCCTTCGGCTACCTCGGCGTCGTGTGGGGCAACCCGCTCGCGTGGGCCGGGGCCGTGGTGCTGCTCGTCCCGGCGTACCTGCGGGCGCACCGGGCACTCGCGCAGCAGCCGATCGCGCCGCTCGACCGGGTCGAGGCGACGCCGGTGCCGGTGCCGGTCGAGGGGCCGACGGACGGGTCGATGGTCGTCGACGCGGTCGTGCCGCTCCCCGCGGAGCACGACCCGGCTCGGGGCCCGGGCGTCCCGACCCCCGCGGCCGGGGCGGACGACGCTCCCCGGCGGCGGGACGACGTGCCCGCCACCTAGGCTGCCCGCATGCACGAGTTCCTCGCGGGCGCCCGCCTGCTCGGCGGCGGCTGGTCCTGGTGGCGGCGACGGCCGGGCGCGATGGCGCGCGGTCTGATCCCCGCGGTCATCGTCGGCGTCGTCGTCCTGGCGGCGCTGATCGCGCTCGTGGTCAACCTCGACGCCGTCGGCGAGACGCTCACCCCGTTCGCCGACGGCTGGTCGCCCGGCTGGGAGCGCACCGCCGAGCTCGCGGCGCAGGGCGTGGTCCTGGTGGCCGCCGTCGTGCTGGTCGTCGTGACCTTCACCGCACTCACTCTCGCGGTCGGCGAGCCGTTCTACGACCGGATCTGGCGCGCCGTCGAGCAGGACACCACCGGCACCGTCCCCGAGGGCTCGACCGGGGTGTGGCGCGGCGCGGTCGACGGTGTGGCGCTCGTCGCGCGCGGCCTCGTCGCTGCCGCCGTCGCCGGGCTGCTCGGGCTCGTGCCGCTCGTCGGCGCGCCCCTCGGCTGGATCGCGGGCGTGGTGCTCACCGGCTGGGTGCTCGCGCACGAGCTGTCGTCCCGCGCCCTCGTGGCGCGCGGCCTCTCACGTCGGGAGCGCAACGCGCTGCTGCGCGCGCACCGGGCGCGGGCGCTCGGGTTCGGCGTCGCGACGCAGCTGTGCTTCCTCGTGCCGGGCGGTGCGGTCGCGACGATGCCCGCCGCGGTCGCCGGGTCGACGCTGCTCGCGCAGTCCGTGCTGCCGCGGGGTGCGGGGCCGGCGCCCGCCGGCGCGCCTGCCGTGGCGGCGTCCCCGTCGGGCGGGACGGGCTCGGCGCCGCTGACGCTCCCGACGGGGGACGACGCGGAGCGCCGCTGACGCCGGGCGGTGCTTGCGCGGCCCGTCGCGAGCGGCCGGCCCGGTCGACCGGGCCGGGCACGAACGACCGCTCAGGCCCGGACGAGGGCTCAGGCCCGGACGAGCGCTCAGGCCCGGACGAACGCTCAGGCCCGGACGAACGCTCAGGCCCGGACGAACGCCAGCACCGACACCGTGAGCGCGCTCGCCGGGATGTGGCACCCCGAGCCCGCCCCGCCCCTCGGAACGAGTAGCCTGACCGGTCCGCCCGCGCACCCCGCCCGGGGGCCAGCCGTGCCGCACCCGAGGAGCCCGCCGTGCCCGTCAAGCCGCCCGCCGAGGTGGACCTGACCACCGAGCTCGTCCGCGCTCTGCTCCAGGACCAGCACCCGGACCTCGCTGCCCTCCCGCTCCGGCTCGCCGCCCACGGCTGGGACAACGCGACCTTCCGGCTGGGGGACGACCTCGCCGTGCGGCTGCCGAGGCGCGAGCTCGCGGCCCACCTGGTCGAGCACGAGCAGCGCTGGCTCCCGACACTGGCCGCGCTCTGCCCCGTCCCGGTGCCCGCGCCCGTGCGGATCGGCCGACCGGGCCAGCAGTTCTCGTGGTCCTGGAGCGTGGTGCCGTGGGTCGACGGCGTGCACGTCGCCCAGCAGCCGGTGGCGCACCGCACCGCGTGGGCGCCCGAGCTCGCCGAGGCGCTGGTCGCGCTGCACGTCCCCGCTCCCGCGGGCGCCCCGGTGAACCCGTTCCGCGGGGGCGCCCTCGCCGGCCGGGCGGCGGCGCTCCAGGCGCGGCTCGACGCCGGTCACCTCGACGGCGCGATCGCGGCGGCGGCGGGCACAGGCTCGGACGACTGGGGCGCGCTGCGGACGCGGGAGGACGACGCCGGCACGGACGGCGCAGCCACGGACATCGCAAGCACGGACGAGGCGGCTACGGACACGGGCACGACGGCCCAGAGCACAGGCCCCGGGAGCACAGACGCGACGGGCGCAGCGGGCGCAGCGGGCGCAGCGGGCGCAGCGGGCGCAGCGGGCGCAGCGGGCGCAGCGGGCGCAGCGGGCGGAACGTCGACGAGCGCGGCCGCCAGGACACCCGCCGGTCGTGCTCGCCTGGACGCCCTCTGGCGGGACGCACTGGCCGCACCCGCGTGGCCGGGCCCGCCCGTGTGGCTGCACGGCGACCCGCACCCGGGCAACCTCGTCGCGGCGGACGGCCGGCTCGCCGGCCTGCTGGATTTCGGCGACCTGACGGCCGGCGACCCCGCGTGCGACCTCGCGACCGCGTGGCTGACCTTCGACGCCGACGGCCGCGCGGCCTTCCGGGAGCGCGCCGACGCCCTGGCCGACGCCCGGGGGCCGCGCGACCCCGGCCGCTGGCGCCGGGCCGCGGGCTGGGCGCTGGTCATGGCATCGGCGCTGGTGACGCACGGCGACGACGATCCCGTGATCGCCGCCGCGGGATCCCACGCGATCGCGGGTCTCGTCCGGGGCGACTGACCACCGCTGGCGTCGCCGGCCGTCGACCGCCGACCCTCGGCGCGAGCACTGAGTGCGGACACCGAGTGCCGAGCGCCGACCCACGGCACCGGCACACATCGCCCACCGCTGACCCACGGAGCGCACGCCCGTCGTCAGGTGCCTCCGGCATCATGGACGCATGCCCGACTCCCCGAAGACCGTGCCGAACGACGCCGACGTCGACGCGTTCCTCGCCGCGGTGCAGCCCGAACGCCGTCGCCGGGACGCCGTGCGGGCACGCGAGCTGCTCGAGCGGATCACCGGCGAGCACCCGGTGCTGTGGGGTCCGTCGATCGTCGGCTTCGGCAGCGCGCACTACCGCTACGCCTCCGGGCACGAGGGCGACTGGCCGCCGGTCGCCTTCTCCCCCAGGAAGACCGCGCTGACGCTCTACCTCATGGACGGTCTGGAGGCGCACGCCGCCGACCTGGCGGAGCTGGGTCCGCACACGACGGGCACCGGCTGCCTCTACCTGAAGGACCTGGACGCCGTCGATCAGCCGGCGCTCGAGCGGATCCTCGTCCGCAGCTGGGACGCCCGCGGAGCCAACCCCCGCTCCTGACCCAGAGCCCACTCACGCGATCACCCACACGCCCGCGGGCGCCGACTCTCCATCTCCGCACTCCGCGCGACCACTCGTCCACACGCAACGGATGGAGACTCGCCGCTCCGCACCCGCACCCACCCCCGCCGAGTGGGCAGTTGATGCTCCCGTCGGCGCCCTGAAGGGAGCATCTCCTGCCCACTCGGCGGGAGACGCGGCGTTGCACGCGGCGCGTCGATGCGGCCGGCTCTCGCGCCGCGGGAACGTCCGCTCGCCGAGATGGCAACTCTCGGCTGTGCGTCCGCGTGCGGACAGAGCCGAGAGGCGCCATGTCGGCGGGGCGACCCCGCCCACACGCACGCCGCCGTCCGAGTGGACTGTCACGCAGCAGCCGTCGAGCGGGCAGGAGGTGCTGCTTCCCGCGCACGAGAGGGAGCACCCACTGCCCTCTCGGCGAGGACTTCCCCCGGGTGCGGGACACGGGTGCGGAACACGGATGCGGGCTACAGGTGCGGGACACGGGTGCGGGACACGGGTGGGGCGCGTGCGCGGACGGGGTGTTGCGCGACGGGGTGCTCATGACCGTCTGCGGCGCTTCCGGGGAAACAGAAAGAGCCACCCCCGAAGGGATGGCTCTTTCTGAAATGATGTCCGGCGGCGTCCTACTCTCCCACACCCTGGCGAGTGCAGTACCATCGGCGCTGAAG
>NZ_JAGXJG010000374.1:0-251 GCF_019091725.1 Cellulomonas sp. GbtcB1
CGTCCACGAACACCCCCGCGCCGTGCGCGTCGAGCTCCTCCTCCATGCCCGCCAGCAGGTCCGTGTAGAAGGGCACCAGCGCGCCGTCGTCGTCGGCCGGCAGCAGCGCCGGCCCCACGCGGACGCCGCTGCCCGGCCGCCGGTCGGGCGGCGTCGGCGTCGTCATGCGCGCAGCATCGCACGCGGCGCGCGGCAGGGGTGTGCCGCCGTGCCATGCTGAGCGGCATGGACGGCGTCGAGGTCGGGCAGGG
>NZ_JAGXJG010000375.1:0-251 GCF_019091725.1 Cellulomonas sp. GbtcB1
GACTGTTCGGGTCCAGGTCCTAGGTCCGAGTCTGGGTTTGGGTCTAGGTCCGGGTCCCGAGTCCGAGTTCGGGTTCAGGTCCCGGGTCTAGGTCTGGGTCCCATGTTCGGGTCCCAGTCTGGGTCCCGGGTTGGGTTCGAGTTCGGGTCCACATCCCGGGTCCAAGTCCGGGTCGGAGATTGGTGTTGACCCTGAATCCTTTATAAATATTATAATACATGCTAATATGGACTATTTGTTATGTATTAAAT
>NZ_JAGXJG010000376.1:0-251 GCF_019091725.1 Cellulomonas sp. GbtcB1
GGAGCACGCAGTAGGCCCCCCGGTCGCCGGCGGCCCACTGGGCGGGGCGCACGAAGTCCGCGTCCGCCCACGACCCCGCCGGCAGCGCGGACGAACCGACCAGGCGCTCGGCCACCGCGGCGCACCGGACGAGCAGCGCGGTGTACGCGGCGTCCGGCACGGTCACGACGGCGCGGAGCGGCTCCGCCATCGAGAGCTGCTCCAGGGCCTCCGTCGCGTGCCCCGAGGCGCAGTCCACGCCGCCCGCGTCC
>NZ_JAGXJG010000377.1:0-251 GCF_019091725.1 Cellulomonas sp. GbtcB1
CCCTTTACGGGACGACAAATATACCCTCCCGTGTTGGTCGCTACTCTTCTGTCGGATTCCGAGTCGGATCGTCGAGTCCATGACTCGGCCTTGCGACTCGTCGTCTTCCGAATCTGGTCATGTTGCCTTCGTATATCCAATTACTTACATAGTATCTACCTCATCATGTTGAACTCAATTGTCCATTGAACTCTTCTGTTGGCTGGTGGTGAAGTGAAAGGGATTGGGAGGTGTACTACAATAGCTGTGAT
>NZ_JAGXJG010000378.1:0-250 GCF_019091725.1 Cellulomonas sp. GbtcB1
CCAGCCCGAGTGCCGCCGCGCCGCGACCCACGCCGCGACCTGGGAGCGGCGCTGCAGGCCCATCTTCGCGAGCAGCGACGTGATGTGGTTCTTCACGGTCTTCTCGGCGACGCCCAGGCGCACGGCGATCTCCCGGTTGGACAGGCCGTCGCCGATCAGGTCGAGCACCTTGAGCTCGCACGGCGTGAGGTTCTCGGTCGGGTCCTCGTGGCCCGCGCGCCGACGGGTGACCGTCCGCTGGTCGAGCAGC
>NZ_JAGXJG010000379.1:0-250 GCF_019091725.1 Cellulomonas sp. GbtcB1
GGGGGGGGGGGGGGCGACCGCCCCGGGGGGGGGCCCGCCCCGGGGTGCACGCCAGGGCGTGACCGGGCGGGCCCGCTGCCCCGGTGCCCTTCACGCTCGCCCACCCCGCCGCGGTGCTCCCGTTCGCCCGGCCCCCGTTCGTCCCGGCCGCGCTGGGCGCCGGCGCGCTGGCCCCCGACGTGCCGTACTTCCTGCCCCTGCCGCGGCCGGCGGGTTCCTGGTTCGAGCCGTCCGTCAACGCGACCCCGAC
>NZ_JAGXJG010000380.1:0-250 GCF_019091725.1 Cellulomonas sp. GbtcB1
CGCCCACGCGGCCGGTGCCTAGCACCTTGTTGAGCAGCGACGACTTGCCGAGGTTCGGGCGGCCGACCAGCGCGACGCGGCGCGGGCCGCCGGGGCGGGCGGTTGCGTGCTGCGAGACCGTCGGCAGCGCCGCCATCGCGGCGTCGAGCAGGTCGCCCGTGCCGCGGCCGGGCAGGGCGGAGACCGGGTGCGGCTCGCCGGGGCCGAGGCCCCCCAGCTCGGCCGCGGCGCGCTCCGGCGGCGGGCCCGC
>NZ_JAGXJG010000381.1:0-250 GCF_019091725.1 Cellulomonas sp. GbtcB1
GGCAGCGCGGCGTCCAGGTCGCGCAGCAGCCCGGCGACGGCCGCGGGCTGCGCGCGCATCAGGCCGACGTGCAGCGCGCAGGCGGGGGGGCGCTGCTCGGGGCGGTCCCACAGCAGGAGGTCCTCGCCCTCGTGGTGGTGGTGCAGCCCCGCCGCCACCTCGCGGACGTGCGCGGCGACGACGCGCATCCGGGCGTCGTCGCCGTCCGGGACGCCGCGGACGAGGCCGGGCGCGTCGCCGAACGCCCGGC
>NZ_JAGXJG010000382.1:0-250 GCF_019091725.1 Cellulomonas sp. GbtcB1
ACTTTTTTTTCTTTTTAAATTTACAGTTTGGGTTTCTAAAGGGGTTTCTCCGGTGGTTTCTATGTGGGTTGATATACGATTTTTGTTGCGATTTAGGTTACAGCGCTAGTTGCAATAGGGGTTTTTATGCAGAATTTCGTAAAAATGCAAAAAAAAAAAATTATTGTGAAGTGTAAAAATGAAGAAATCCCTTATTTTCATTATAATGTTCTAATAATAAATTAATATTTATTGAACTAATTAAAGTTTT
>NZ_JAGXJG010000383.1:0-250 GCF_019091725.1 Cellulomonas sp. GbtcB1
GCCGGATCCGCGTGTGCTACCTGGAGGCTCACCTCCGAAACGTCGTACGGCAGCTCGGATTCCTGGTTTCCGTTTGATCGCTGTGTCAGAGCCTTTCTCCTTGGCCCTCGTCGTCACCAGGACCTGGAGCCCGACGCCCTCCCGGCCCTGGTGCAGGTTCGAGAGGTCCTCGTCGGGCACGCACAGCGGGGTCGCGTCGTCCGCGGCGGTGGTGCGCCCGGCGTACTGCGGCGGGGGCCCGAGGTCCTGC
>NZ_JAGXJG010000039.1:0-40613 GCF_019091725.1 Cellulomonas sp. GbtcB1
GGCCCCCCACTCGGACCCCGGGCGCCGCGGTCCCGCACACCGGCGCCCCGGCCCCCGGCACCGGCAGCGCCCGCCGGTGCGCCGCGCCGCCGACCACCGCGATCCGCTCGGCCACGCGCGCCGCCACGCCCCGGAGCACCGGCCCGTGCCGCCGCACGCCGTCGAGCACCAGCCGCGCCGCGCCGAGCTCGCCCGGCCCGGTCCCGGCCACGTCGGCCCGCCCGACGAGCGCCGGCGTCGCCCCGCGGAACGTCTGCACCGCGGCGTCCGGGTCGGCGAGCAACAGCAGCCGCGCGCCGTCGTCCTGCAGCACGCGCAGCAGCCGCGCCGTCGCCTCGGTCGCCTCCTGGTAGTCGTCGACCACCACCAGCCGCCACCGCGGGCGGGGCCCGGGCAGCTCGTCCTCCCAGGTGCGCAGCACCTCGGCCGCCTCCTCGACGACGACCGCCGGGTCGTAGCGCGCGCCGGCGTCGGGCGTGCTCGCCCGCAGCGTGGTCACGTCCACGTACTCCTGGTACAGCCCCGCGGCCGCGACCCACTCGGGCCGGCCGTGCCGCTCGCCGAGCAGCGCCAGGTCCTCGGGCTCGACGCCGCGCTCGGCCGCGCGCATGACGAGGTCGCGCAGCTCGCCGCGGAACGCGCGCAGCGTGAGCGCCTCCTCCGGCACGCCGGGGGGCCAGGCCAGCGGCACGCCCTCCCCCGCCGCGTGGCCGGCGAGCAGCTCGGCGAGCGCGAGGTCCTGCTCGGGCCCGGAGATGAGGGTCGGCGCCGGGTCCCCGAGGAGCGCCGCGCGCGCCCGCAGCACCGCGAACGCCGCGGCCGCCGGGGTGCGCACCATCGCCTGGCCCGTCGTGCGCCGGACCCGCGCGCCGATCCGGTCGCGCAGCTCGGCGGCCGCGCGGCGCCCGGACGCGAGCACCAGCACCTCGTCCGGCGACGGCAGGTCCGGCGAGGGGAACAGCCCGTCGTCGTCCGCCCCCAGCGCCGCCGCCACCGCCTCGACGGCGAGCAGGGTCTTGCCCGTGCCCGCCGCGCCGACGACCAGCAGCGCGGGGTCGGCGCCCGCCACGACCCGGTCGACCACGGCCCGCTGGTCCGCGCCGAGCCGGACCGGCGGCGGCACGTCCGCGAGCGCGGGCCGCACGAGGCGCAGCCCGGCCGCGGAGGGCGGGCCGGCGGGGGTCGGGGTCACGGCCCCGATCCCATCACACGGCACCGACACCCGAGGCACCCCGAGCGCGCGCGTCCCCAGCCCGTCGGCGGGGCCCTCGGAGGGCGGCCGGGCCGGTGCGTGCGTAGCCGCGGACGCCCCGCTGAGCGCCCGCCCGCCGTGGCTATCATCGCCCGATGGACCAGCCCCCCGCCGGCCGCGGACGCCCGGCGCGCATGCCCCGCGCGCTCCGCCGCGCGCAGGTCCTGGCGATCGCCCAGGAGCTGTTCACGTCCGAGGGCTTCCACCACGTGTCGATGGACGACATCGCCGACCGCGCCGAGGTGAGCAAGCCGGTGCTGTACCGGCACTTCCCGTCCAAGCTCGACCTCTACCTCACGGTCGTCGACGCCCGCGGGGACGAGCTGCTGTCCGCCGTCGACGCCGCCGTCGCCATGCACCCGCCGGGCGAGGTCCGGCCGCACGACGCGCGCGCCATCCTCACCGGCGTGGTGCGGGCCTACGTGGACTTCGTCGACGGCGCCGGGGAGTCGTCCGCCCTGCTGTTCGAGTCCGACGTCCGGCACGACCTGGAGGTGCGCGCGCGGGTCGAGCGGGCCACCGAGGCCGTCACCCGCCGGCTGCAGTCCGTCCTCGGCGAGGTCGCGGGCGTGCCGGCGGAGACCGCCGCCCTGCTCGCGCCGTCCGTCGCCGCGATGGCCCAGGCGGCCGCGACCCGCCGGCTCCGGTCGCCCGACGGCAGCACGGCGCGGGACACGGCCACGCTGGTCGCCCGGCTGGCGTGGGGCGGTGTCGCCGACTTCGTGCCCGGGGACGCCGGGGCCGCCGCGGACCCCGGCCCCGAGCCGGACGACGTGTCCACCCAGGGCGAACGCGGCCCGCTGGACGGCCCCGCGGGCGTCCGCCCGGCCTAGGATGACCGGGCAGCGACACGACGGACGAGGAGACGACGAAGCGTGGACATCACGATCGGTGTGCAGAACCTGCCCCGCGAGCTGGTGATCGAGTCGGACCAGACGGCCGACGAGGTCACCGCCGCCGTCACCGAGGCCCTGAACGGCAAGCCGGTGCTCGAGCTGACCGACAACCGGGGCCGGCGCGTCATCGTGCCGTCCGCCTCGATCGGCTACGTCGAGATCGGCACGGAGTCGAAGGGCCGCGTCGGCTTCGGCGCGATCTGAGCAGCACCCGCAGACGCAGCGACGCCCCGCACCGGTGATCCGGTGCGGGGCGTCGTCGTCCCCGGCGGGGCTCCCGCCGTCAGGCCGTCAGGCCCAGGCGGGACATGCGGCGGGTGTGCTCGGCCGTGAGCTCGCCGAACAGCTTCGCGGGGGCCGCACCGTCGGCCTCGGCCGCAGCGGCCGGCGCCTCCGCGACGGGCGCGGCGGCGGGCTCCTCGGCCGCGGCCCGGGCCTCCGCCTCGCGGCGGGTCACCAGCCGACCCAGGGCGGGGTGCGCGGACATCGCCTGCTGGACGACGCCGAGCGCCTCGCCGACCAGGCGGCGGCCCCACAGCGCGAGCCGGGACACCAGCACCTCGTCCTGCGCCCCGGCGGCCTCGAGCTCGCCGACGGCGAGGTTCGCGTGCGCCGCGTCGTCCAGCACCTCGAGCAGGAGCGCGCGCGACCGGTCGTCGACGGCGGACGCCGCGATCCGGCAGAAGTCGTCGGACACGCCGTCGGCCACGTAGGACCGGAGCAGCCGCTCCCACCAGGTGCTGGGCTGCGTGCGCGAGTCGAAGTCCTCGAGCAGCCGCGCGTACGCGCCGAGGCACCGCTCGGGCTCCCCACCGAGCTCGACGACGCGGGCGAGCACCCGGTCGCGGCGGTCGACCGCGGCAGCGGCCAGCCGGCTGAGCTCGAGCTGCTGGGCGGTGGTGGGGGCGACGCGGGCGTCCTCGGCGAGCCGGTTGAACGCGACGTGCTGCAGGTGGGCGACCAGCCCCAGCAGCTCGACGGTGTCGGCGGCCTCGGGGGCGTGCTGCGCCGGCGGCTGGGCCTGCGGCTGGGCGTCGTGGGCGACCTCGGTCATCCGTCCAGGGTAGCGCCGTGCCCGCAGGGGGCCTCGCCCGGGCCGGGTGCACCCGGCTACGATGGGGCCAGCTGAGGGACACCGGACGCGACCTGGAGGCGGGGAGGCGCGTCGCCCGTCTCGTGCACCCGGAGGGTCCCTCGTGTCCGCCCTGAGCGCCTACGCGCGTCTGTTCCGCCTGGCCGGCCCGGCCTACGTCCTCGTCGCCTTCCTCGGCCGCCTGCCGATGGCGATGGCCCAGCTCGGCACCCTGCTGCTCGTCTCGACCGCCACCGGCACCTACGGGCTCGGCGGCCTCGCCGCGGGCGCGCTCGCCGTCGCGAACGCGGTCGGCGCGCCGGTCGCCGGCGGCCTCGCCGACCGGTACGGGCAGCGCCCCGTCGTCCTCGTGCAGTCGCTCGCCGGCGCGGCCTCGCTCGGCGCGCTGACCCTGCTCGCGCACCAGGGCGCGGGCGGTGCCGCTCTCGTCGCGGTCGCCGCCGTCACGGGGCTCACGCTGCCCCAGGTCGGGCCGCTCGCCCGCGTCCGCTGGCGCCCGATCACCGCCGGCACCGGCCCCGAGCAGCGCCGCCTGGTCGACGCCGCGTTCTCCTACGAGGGCGCGGTCGACGAGGCGTCGTTCGCCATCGGCCCGGCCCTGGTCGGCGTCGTCGCCGTGTGGCTGTCCCCCGCCGGCGCGCTCGTCACCGCCGCCGTCCTGCTGGCCGTGTTCGGCACCGCGTTCGCCCTGCACCCGACCGCCCGGCGCACCGCGACCGGCCCGCACGCCCGCCCCTCCGGCCGGCTGCTCACCCCGGCGTTCGCGGTGCTCGTCGTGGCGCAGGCCGCGGTCGGCGTGCTGTTCGGCGCCACCCAGACCGGCACCACCGTGCTCGCGACCCAGGCGGGCCAGCCCGGGCTCGCGGGCCTGATCCACGCCGTGCTCGGCGTCGGCAGCGCGGCCGCCGGCATCGGCACCGCGTTCATCCCGGCGCGGATCGGGCAGGAGCGCCGGGTGCTCGTCGCCGCGTGCGCGCTCGTCGCGCTGTCCTGGCCGCTGCTGCTGGTCGACTCCCTGCCCGCGCTGACCGCCGCCGTCGCGGTGCTCGGGTTCGCCGTCGCGCCGTACATGATCGGCGTGTTCTCGCTGGGCGAGCGGGTCGTCCCCGCGGGGCGCACCGGCGCGGCGATGACGGCCCTCGCCTCGGCGACCGGCGTCGGCTACGCGCTCGGGTCGAGCATCGCCGGGCGGCTCGCGGACGCGTCCGGGCACACCGCCGCGTTCGCGGTCACGGTGACGACGACCGCGGTGGCGCTGCTGGTCGCGGCGACGCAGCAGCGCCGGCTGCGGGCCGCGGTGCTGGCGGCGGGGACCGCGCGCGGCGCGGACGGGGAGGCCTCCGAGGAGCGCTCCCCGGAGGGGGCCGTCGCGGGCTGACGACCGGCCGCGCGCCGCAGCGGAGGGGGCGGCGCGCGGGCGGCGGGCCGGTCCCGGCGCGCTCCGGGCGGTCTCCGCCGGACTCCCGGCACGCCTGCCGCCCGCCACCTCCCCGCGGTGCCGGCGCCCCTGCGCGTATCATCGGGCGTGTTCATCGGTTGCCCGGTCGTCCCGACCACGGTGCGCCGAGCGAACCGCGGCGCCCACGGCGCCCGGCCCGCTCTCGCTGACTTGCACGATCGGCTGCCGGACCACCTGTGGCGATGCCCGTCGCGGACCCCCTCGCGGGGCGCGACGCGCGGCACGCCACCTTCACGAGTGAAGAGCAGTCCGTGACCTCGACCGAACCCAGCACCACCGACGCCCTCGCGCCCGAGGACGTCGCCGTGGAGACCATCGACACCCCCACCGCCGCCTCCGTGCAGGCCGCCGACGTGACCTTCGCGGACTTCGACGTCCGCCCCGAGATCGTCCAGGCGCTCGCCGACGCCGGCATCAGCACCCCGTTCCCCATCCAGGCGATGACCCTGCCCGTGGCGCTGTCCGGCCACGACATCATCGGCCAGGCCAAGACCGGCACCGGCAAGACCCTCGGCTTCGGCGTCCCGCTGCTGCACCGCGTCGTCGCCCCCGGCGAGGAGGGCTTCGACACCCTGCCCGCGCCCGGCAAGCCGCAGGCGATCGTCATCGTCCCGACCCGCGAGCTCGCGGTGCAGGTGGCCGGCGACCTGGAGACCGCGTCCAAGCGCCGCTCCGTGCGCATCGCCCTGCTCTACGGCGGCCGCGCCTACGAGCCGCAGATCGAGATGCTGCAGCGCGGCGTCGAGGTCGTCGTCGGCACGCCGGGCCGCATGATCGACCTGATGAACCAGGGCCACCTGGACCTGTCGCGCATCAAGTGCGTCGTGCTGGACGAGGCCGACGAGATGCTCGACCTCGGCTTCCTGCCCGACGTCGAGAAGCTGCTGGCACGCACCCCCGCCTCGCGGCACACGATGCTGTTCTCGGCCACCATGCCGGGCGCCGTCGTCGCGATGGCCCGCCGCTACATGACCCAGCCGACGCACATCCGCGCGAGCGAGCCGGACGACGCGGGCCAGACGGTCAAGAACATCAAGCAGGTCGTCTACCGCGCGCACGCGCTCGACAAGGTCGAGGTGCTCGCCCGGATCCTGCAGTCCGAGGGCCGCGGCCTGACCATCGTGTTCGCCCGCACCAAGCGCACCGCCGCGAAGGTCGCCGACGAGCTCGTCGAGCGCGGGTTCGCCGCCGGCGCGCTGCACGGCGACCTCGGCCAGGGCGCCCGCGAGCAGGCGCTGCGCGCGTTCCGCAACGGCAAGGTCGACGTCCTCGTCGCGACCGACGTCGCCGCGCGCGGCATCGACGTCGACGACGTCACCCACGTCGTGAACTACCAGTGCCCCGAGGACGAGAAGACCTACCTGCACCGCACCGGCCGCACCGGCCGCGCGGGGCACAAGGGCACGGCGGTCACGTTCGTCGACTGGGACGACGTCCCGCGCTGGTCGCTGATCGACAAGGCGCTGGAGCTCGGCTTCCCGGAGCCGCAGGAGACGTACTCCTCCTCGCCGCACCTGTACACCGACCTCGGCATCCCCGAGGGCACCACCGGGCGCCTGCCGCGCTCGAAGCGGACCCGCGAGGGCCTGGACGCCGAGGTGCTCGAGGACCTGGGCGAGACCGGCAAGCGCCACTCGTCCGGCCGGGACTCCGGCTCGCGCGACGGCGGCCGCGGCGGCCGGGACTCCGGCGGGCGCGGCGGCTCCGGCCCCCGCGAGGGCGGGCGTGGCGAGGGCCGCGGGCGCTCCGAGGGTGGCGCACGGTCCGAGGGCGGCGAGGGCGGTCGCTCGCGCAGCCGGCGTCGTGGCGGCTCGGGCGAGACCCCGGCGGCGTCCGGCGCGGTCGAGGGCTCGACCGGCCCCGCCGAGTCGACCACGGGCCCCGCCGAGGGCCGCGAGGAGGGCGCCGCCCCGCGCCGCCGGCGCAACCGCCGCCGCACCCGCGGCGGACGCCCGGGAGGCGAGGGCGAGTCGGCCCCGGCCGCTCCCGCGGAGGCCTGAGCCTCCCGCAGCACGACGACGAGGGCGCCCCGGCCACCCGGCGGGGGCGCCCTCGCACGTCCCGGGCGGGACCGAGGGTTTCCCGGCGAGGTCGAGGGTTTCCGGGCGAGGTCGAGGGGTTCTCCGGGGGTCTCAGCAGCAAACACTCGACCTCGGCGCGCGCCGCGCGGCGCGTACGCAGCGCGGCGGCGTCAGGCCGCGGCGTCCGCCGTCGGCGGGGCCGGGGTGGTCGCCAGGGCCCAGCGGATCAGCCGGGTGATGGCGTGCCCGCCCGCCGGCGCCAGCGTCGCGTCCAGCCACGGCACGTCCGGCAGGCCGAGCGGGGCCCGCGCCGCTCGCGGCAGGCCGGCGATCGCCGCCGCCGCGAGCACCCCGTACGGCAGCCGGACCGGCACGGGCAGCGGCGGGTCGGCGAGCAGGAACTCCGCGGCCTCCCGCGCCGCCGGCGTCCCGCGGAGCTCCGGGAGGTAGGAGTCGAGCGCCGCGTGCAGCCCCGCGGCCGTCTCGGGCAGGTCCTCGGCGCCGAGCGCCCGCCCCACCCGCGCCGACTGCGCCACGTAGGCGTCGCAGCCCGCGGCGTCGAGCGGCCGCGCCCCGTACCGCTGGTGCGCGGTGAGGAACGCGTGCGCCTCCGTGATGTGCACCCAGCGCAGCAGGTGCGGGTCCGAGGCGGCGTACGGCTCGCCGTCCTCGGTGACGCCGATGATGCGGTCGTGGATCGCCCGCACGGTCGCGACCGCCTGCGCCGCGTGCTCCGCGGTGCCGAACGTGGTGACCGCGAGGAACGTGCTGGTGCGCTGCAGCCGGCCCCACGGGTCGCCGCGGTACCCGGAGTGCGCCGCGACGGCGGCCATCGCCAGCGGGTGCCAGGACTGCAGCAGCAGCGCGGTCAGCCCGCCGACGAACATCGACGCGTCGCCGTGCACCCGCCGGATCGCGTCGTCCGGGCCGAACCAGCGCGGCCCCGGGGTCAGGTGGATGCGGTCGCGCACCTGCGGGCCGCGCGGGCCGGCGACTCTGGCGAACAGCTCGTCGCCGAGCCGCCCGCGGAGGGAGGGAGTGCTCACGCGCCGATCCTCGCCCCGCACCCCCGCGAGGGCCACCGGGGCGGCCGCCGACGCCATCCCGCTCACCGAGTGCCTACCCGACACGTCGACTGCCTATCCCCTGGGTAGGCAGTCGACGTGTCGGATGTGCACTGGCAAGCGCGGCGAGCGCGGCGAGCGCGGCGTGGCCCCGGAGGCGGGCGGCGGGGGCCGCGTCCCGCGGGCGCGACCGCGCGCTACGCCGCCTTGACGAACGCCGTCACCGCGTCCGCCACCAGCTGGACCGCGATCGCCGCCAGCAGCAGACCGGCGATCCGGGTCACCAGCGTCGTGCCCGAGTCGCCCAGCAGCCGGTGGATGAACCCCGCGAATCGCATGGCCAGCCAGAGGCACACGTGCACCAGCACGATGCCGACCGCGATCGCCACCCAGTCGGCCAGCGTCCCGTCGCTCTGCTGCACGAACACCATCACCGCGACGATCGCACCCGGCCCCGCGAGCAGCGGCGTCCCGAGCGGCACCAGCGCCACGTTGACCTTGGAGTTCCCGGACGGCTGCGGCTCCTCGGACTTGCCGGTCAGCAGCTCCATCGCGACGAGGAGCAGCAGCAGCCCGCCGGACGCCTGGAGCGCGGGGAGCGAGATGTGCATGTACGACAGCAGGCTCTGCCCGAACACCGCGAACGCCAGCACGACCCCGAAGGCCACGAAGATCGCCTGCCGGGCTGCGCGGTTCCGCTGCTGCCGGGTCATGGCGCCGGTGAGCCCGAGGAAGATCGGCACCGTCCCGGGCGGGTCCATGATGACGAACAGGGTGATGAAGACCTCGGACAGCAGCCGCCAGTCGAGCACGGCGCTCATCCGCGCACCACCGCCGTGCGGCCCCGGCGCTCGATCTCCGCGAGCACCTCCGGCGCCGTCGTGTTCTCGCCGAGCACGTTGTCCTTCCCCGTCCCGTGGTAGTCGCTCGACCCCGTGACCAGCAGCCCCAGCCGGTCGGCGAGCGCCGTCAGCCGCGCGCGCTGCTCGGGGGTGTGGTCCCGGTGGTGCACCTCGAGCCCCGCGAGGCCCGCCTCGGCCAGCTCCTCGATGTCGGAGTCCGGCACCACCCGGCCGCGGCCGTCGGCGCCGGGGTGCGCGAACACCGGCACCCCGCCGGACGCCAGCACCGCCTCGACGGCCTCGACCGCCTCCGGCGCGTAGTACGGCACGTAGTACCGGCCGCGCGCGGACAGCAGGTCGGCGAACGCGGCGGTGCGGTCGGGCACCACGCCGAGCGCGACCAGCGCGTCCGCGATGTGCGGCCGGCCGACGACGGTGCCGGGCGACTGCTGCGCGAGCACGTCGTCCCAGGTGATCGGCAGGTCCTCCGACAGCCGCTCGACGATCGCCCGGCCGCGGTGCAGCCGCGCGTCCCGGGTCTGCGCGACCACGTCCGCGAGCGCCGGGTGCGCCGGGTCCTGCAGGTACGACAGCAGGTGCACGCTGACGCCGCGCGACAGGGCGGACACCTCGGTGCCGGGGACGAGGGCGACGCCGAGCCGGCGGGCGGCGTCGGACGCCTCGGCCCAGCCGGCCGTCGTGTCGTGGTCGGTCAGCGCGACGACGTCGAGGCCGGCCGCGGCGGCCGAGGCGACCAGCTCCCCCGGGGTCTCGGTGCCGTCGGAGACCGACGAGTGGGTGTGGAGGTCGATGCGCACCGCGCAAGGCTACTCACCGGTACCGGTGACCTGCGCCGTCCGCCCCCTGGTCCCGCCCGCGGTGCCAGACTGGGCGCATGGCCACCGACCCCACGCCCGAGACCCCCGCGCCCGCCCTGTCCGAGCCCGCCGAGGGCGAGCAGACGCTCGCCGACCGCGGCTCGAACCGCAGCCAGCGCCCCCAGTCGGCCGCGTTCCTCGACTGGGTGACCTCCGGCTGGGCCGAGCGCCCGGCGAGCACCGCGGTCGCGGGCCCGGCGGCCCCGTTCACCGCCGCACGCCGCGCGCGCCTGGCCGCCGCCTTCCCGGGCGAGCGCCTGGTGGTGCCCGCCGGCGCGTACAAGGTGCGGTCGAACGACACCGACTACCGGTTCCGCCCGCACTCCGCGTTCGCCCACCTCACCGGCCTGGGCGCCGAGCAGGAGCCCGACGCGGTCCTGGTGCTGCACCCCGCCGCGGACGGCGAGGGCGACGAGCTGCCCGGCGGCGGCCGGTCGACGCACCGCGCCGTGCTGTACATGCGCCCGCTCGCGGGCCGGGACACCGAGGAGTTCTTCTCCGACGCCCGGTACGGCGAGTTCTGGGTCGGCCCGCGCCCGACGCTCGAGGACATGGCGACGGTCACCGGCATCGCGACCGCGCACAGCGACGACCTGCGCGACGCCCTGGCCAAGGACGCGGGCGCCGACGGCGTCCGGGTGCTGCTGGTCCCGGGCGTGGACGAGGCGGTCGAGGCCGTCGTCGAGGAGATCCGCGCGACGGAGGACGCCGGGGAGCGCGACGCCGCGCTGGTCGAGGCGCTGTCGGAGCTGAGGCTGGTCAAGGACGAGCACGAGGTCGCCGAGCTGCGCAGCGCGGTCGCCGCCACCGCCGAGGGCTTCGCGGAGGTCGTCCGCCGGCTGCCCGAGGCCGTGGCGCACCGCCGCGGCGAGCGCGTCATCGAGGGGACGTTCCTGTCCCAGGCGCGCGTCGAGGGCAACTACGTCGGCTACGAGACGATCGCCGCCGCCGGCCCGCACGCCACCACCCTGCACTGGACGGACAACGACGGGCAGGTCCGCGAGGGCGAGCTGGTGCTGATCGACGCGGGCGTCGAGGTCGACTCGCTCTACACCGCGGACGTCACGCGCACCCTGCCGGTCGACGGCACGTTCACCGACGCGCAGCGCCGGGTCTACCAGGCGGTGCTCGACGCCGCGGACGCCGCGTTCGCGGTCGCCGTGCCGGGCAACCGGTTCCGGGACGTGCACGCCGCCGCGATGGACGTGATCGCCGGCCGGCTCGGCGCGTGGGGCATGCTGCCCGTCTCCGTCGAGGAGTCGCTCAGCCCCGAGGGCCAGCAGCACCGCCGCTGGATGGTGCACGGCACGAGCCACCACCTCGGGCTGGACGTGCACGACTGCGCGCAGGCCCGCCGGGAGATGTACCTGGACGCGGTGATCGAGCCCGGCATGGTGTTCACCATCGAGCCGGGCCTGTACTTCCAGGTCGACGACCTCCGGGTCCCGGAGGAGCTGCGCGGCATCGGCGTGCGGATCGAGGACGACGTGCTCGTGACGGCAGACGGCAACGAGAACCTGTCGGCCGCGCTCCCCCGCACCCCGGAGGACGTCGAGGCGTGGATGGCGGGGCTGCTCCCCCGCTGACGCCGCGGTCCCGGCAGCACGACGGCCCGGTCCCCCTCCGCGCGAGGGGGACCGGGCCGTCGGTCGTCAGTCCTGCTTCTCGGCGCCCGGCTGGGTCTCGGGGGCGCCCGACGGCGGAGCGGCCGGCGGCTGGGGGGCGAGCTGCCCGTAGCGGGGCTCGGCCGGGGGCTGCGGCGCGAGCTGCCCGTACCGCGGCTGCGCGGGCGGCTGGCCGGGGGCGACCGGCGGCTGGCCCGGCGCGGGCTGCCCCGGCGCGGCCTGCTGGTACGCCGCGGTCGGGTCGGAGGGTCGTGCGCCCATCGGGTGCGCCGGCGGCACCGGCGTCGCCGCACCCACCCGCACGCCGCCGACCTCGCGCAGCATCTGCCGCGCCTCGTGCGCGCGCTCGGCCCGGCACAGCACCGCGTACTGCGCGGCGACGATCTGGCTCTGGGACGTGAAGTCCCGCTTCCCGCGGCTGGTCGCGTAGACGAGCACCGCGAGCAGCAGGCCCGCCGCGCCGCCGAACAGCACGGCCGCGAACAGGATCCCGGAGGAGCCGCCGGACAGCAGGAACAGCAGGCCGATGAACACGCCGAACCACGCGCCCGACCCGAACCCGCCCATCGCGACGCGGGCGTAGGTCAGACGACCGGTGACGCGCTCGACCATGCGCAGGTCGGTGCCGACGATCGTCACCATCTGGACCGGGAACTGGTGGTCCGAGAGGTGGTCGACGGCCTTCTGCGCCTCGAGGTACGTGCCGTAGGACGCGACCGTCTCGCCCTGGGGCAGGGTGGGCGTCTGGGGGATGCGGGCACCGCCGGTGAACGACATGCGTCCATCCTCGCCCCGCGGGGGGTCGCGGCGCCAGGCGGCACGGCCGATACGCAGGGGTTTCATGGTCCGCGTCCAGGCTCCGGCCAGGGTCGCCCGGGCTCCGGGACCACCCGCGTCGCGGCGCGCCGCACGGCCGGGCGCCGTCTACGCTGACCACCGTGAGCGGCACCGGGACCCGAGTCTTCGTCGCGCGCCTCGCCGGCACCAACGTCTTCGACCCCATCGGCGACCAGGTCGGGCGGGTCCGCGACGTCGTCGTGCTGCTCCGCCCCAAGGGCGCCCCGCGCGCCGTCGGGCTGGTCGTCGAGGTCCCGGGCAAGCGCCGCGTGTTCGTGCCGCTGACCCGGGTGACCGCGATCGACGCCGGCCAGGTCATCTCGACCGGCCTGGTGAACATGCGCCGGTTCGAGCAGCGCCCGTTCGAGACCCTGGTGGTCGGCGAGCTGTTCGACCGCACGGTGCAGCTCGCCGACGGCACCGGCTCGGCGACGGTCGAGGACGTCGCGATCGAACGCCAGCGCAACGGCGACTGGCTGGTCGCCAAGGTGTTCGTCCGCAAGCACACGGGGCGCGGCGGGCTGCTGCGCCGCCGCGGAGTCCCCGAGCTGCTCGACATCGACGAGATCGCCGGGCTCGCCCGCACGGCCGCCGACGCGCAGGGCGCCGCGCTGCTGCTCGCGCAGTACGACGAGCTGAAGCCCGCGGACCTCGCCGACGTGCTGCACGACATGGGCTCCACGAGGCGGATGGAGGTCGCGGCCGCGCTGGACGACGAGCGCCTCGCCGACGTGCTCGAGGAGCTGCCCGAGGACGATCAGGTCGCGATCCTGTCCCACCTCGAGCGCACCCGCGCCGCCGACGTGCTCGAGGCGATGCAGCCCGACGACGCCGCCGACCTGCTCGGCGAGCTCCCCGACGACCAGCAGGCCGAGCTGCTGGCGCTCATGGAGCCCGAGGAGGCGCGGGACGTCCGCCGGCTGCTCGCGTACGAGGACAACACCGCGGGCGGCCTGATGACGACCGAGCCGGTCGTCCTGGGCCCCGAGACGCCGATCGCCGCGGCGCTCGCCCACGTGCGCCGCAAGGACCTCACCCCCGCCCTGGCGTCGATGGTGTTCGTCGTCCGGCCGCCGCTGGAGACGCCCACCGGGCGGTTCATCGGCGTCGTGCACCTGCAGCGCCTGCTGCGCGAGCCGCCGCACGAGGCGATCGGCGCCCTGGTCGACACCGACATCGACCCCGTGCCCGCCGACGCCCCGCTGCTCGCGGTGACCCGCCGGCTCGCCACCTACGACCTGCTCGCGATCCCCGTCGTCGACGACGACCGCCGCCTGCTCGGCGCCGTCAGCGTCGACGACGTGCTCGACCACCTGCTGCCCGAGGACTGGCGCGAGACCGACGAGGAGGTGCAGCCCGTCCCGACGGGCGAGGTGCCCGCCGTCGGCGCCCGCGGCTCCCGCCCCGCGGCACGCCCGACCCCGAGGGGAGGCCGCCGTGGCTGACCGTCTCGACACCCCGAAGACCGCGCGCCGCAGCCTGCTGCCCAAGCTCGAGGACGACGCGTTCGGCAAGGTCTCCGAGGGCATCGCCCGGTTCATGGGCACGCCGAAGTTCCTGCTCTGGCTCAGCCTGTTCTGCGCCGCCTGGCTGGTCTGGAACTCCTGGGGCCCGGAGCACCTGCGGTTCGACAAGGCCGCCAACGGATTCACCGCCCTCACGCTCATGCTGTCGCTGCAGGCGTCGTACTCCGCGCCGCTGATCCTGCTCGCGCAGAACCGCCAGACCGACCGCGACCGCGTGCAGGCCGAGCAGGACCGGCAGCGCGCCGAGCGGAACCTGGCGGACACCGAGTTCCTCGCCCGGGAGATGGCGGCCCTGCGCATCGCCCTGTCCGAGGTCGCCACGCGCGACTTCGTCCGGTCCGAGCTGCGGAACCTGCTGGAGGAGCTGGTCGAGGAGCGCGAGGCGGCCGCCGAGCGCGACACCGGCGACGACCCCGCCGGTCCCCGCGAGCGCGAACGGGACCGCGCGACGCCGTAGGCGCCAGGTCCCGGAGGGTCGCCGCGCGGGCGCACCTACGATGGACGACATGTCGCCCGCGCTGGACACCCGTGACCCCGAGGCCGTCGCCGCCGCCGTGCGGGAGGCCCTCACCCGGGTGCTCGACCCGGAGATCCGGCGGCCGATCACCGACCTCGGCATGGTCCGGTCGGTCGACGTCGACACCACTCCGGCTGCGGGCGCGCTCGTCACCGTCGGCATCGACCTGACGACCGCCGGGTGCCCGCTGCGGGATACCATCACGAAGGACGTCACCGCGGCCGTGCGGACCGTCGAGGGCGTCGCGGACGTCCGGATGGCGCTCGGCGTGATGAGCCCCGAGCAGCGCGCGGCCCTCACCGAGCGGCTGCGCGGCGGCGCCGAGCCCGTGATCCCGTTCAGCAAGCCCACCTCGCTGACCAAGGTGTTCGCGGTCGCGTCGGGCAAGGGCGGCGTCGGCAAGTCGTCGGTGACCGCCAACCTCGCTGTCGCGATGGCGCAGCAGGGGCTGCGGGTCGGCGTCGTCGACGCCGACATCTACGGCTTCTCGATCCCGCGGATGCTCGGCGTGACCCAGCCGCCGACCCGGGTCGACGAGATGCTGCTCCCGCCGATCGCGCACGAGGTCAAGGTCATCTCGATCGGCATGTTCGTCCCGCCGGGCCAGCCGGTCGTGTGGCGCGGGCCGATGCTGCACCGCGCGCTCCAGCAGTTCCTCGCGGACGTGTTCTGGGGCGACCTCGACGTGCTGCTGCTCGACCTGCCGCCCGGGACCGGCGACATCGCGATCTCGGTCGCGCAGCTGCTGCCGGGCTCGGAGCTGGTCGTCGTGACGACCCCGCAGCTCGCGGCGGCGGAGGTCGCCGAGCGCGCCGGCTCGATCGCCACCCAGACCCGGCAGGGCGTCGTCGGCGTCGTCGAGAACATGGCGTGGCTGGAGCAGCCGGACGGCTCCCGGCTCGAGCTGTTCGGGTCCGGCGGCGGCGCGCGGGTGGCCGAGGGGCTGTCCCGGTCGACCGGCACGACCGTCCCGGTCCTCGGCCAGGTGCCGCTCGACATCCGGCTGCGCGAGGCGGGCGACGGCGGCACGCCGGTCGTGCTGACGGACCCGGACTCCCCCGCCGCCGTCGCGCTGCGCGGGATGGCGACGGCGCTCACGGCGCGGTCGCGGGGCCTCGCGGGGAAGTCGCTGGGCCTCACGCCCGTCGGCCGCTGACCGCACCGGGCGCTCCCCGGGCGTCCCGTCCGCGACCGGGGTCCGTCCCCGGTCGCTGCGGCGCGCACGCCCCCGGTCGGACGGCCGTGGCCGCGCGCCCCGGCGCCGTCCCCCCGCGGACGGACCCCGCTCGTCCGCGCGGGCGACCCGCGACCGGCGCGGCGGGGCCGCCTGCGTCGCCCGTCCGGCCGACCCCGGTCCCGGCGATCTCAGGGGCGGTCCCGGGTCGTCCCCCGATGTGCCGCACCCCCGCTCCCCGGCAGTGTTCTCGGCATCGCAACCGACCGGAGGAGAGATGACGATGAACGGGATCTACGGCTTCATGTGGCGGCACGGCCTGGTCCGGCCCCGGGAAGGCCGGGTGCTCGGCGGGGTGTGCGCGGGACTCGCGCGGCGTGTGGGCATCGGCGACTGGCCGATGCGCTGGCTCGCGCTGATCGTGCTGGTGGTGCTGCCGGGCACCCCGGTGCTCCTGTACCCGCTGCTCTGGATCCTCCTGCCGCACCAGGAGTGGGTCGAGCGGTGGCACGGTCCCGAGGCGTACGCCCGGGCGTTCCCCCTCGCGCCGGCCGCCGCCGCGGCCGCCTGAGCCGGCGGCGCACCGCGGGCGTCCCTCCGGCCCGCGGTGCGCCGCCACCCCGCGCCGCCCGCGCCTCGGATGTTGGTTCGTGTGCGGTCCTGGTGGATACTGTCGCGGTGCTCGCCAGCCAGCGTCAGGACCGCATCCTCGCGGAGGTGCGCGCGCACGGGGCCGTCCGGGTCGCCGACCTGGTCGAGCAGCTCGACGTCTCCGAGATGACCGTCCGCCGCGACATCACCGAGCTCGACCGCGCCGGCCTGGTGCGCCGCGTGCACGGCGGGGCCGTGGCCGCGGACGGCGGGCCCGGCCGCCCGACCGACGAGCCCGGCTTCGCCGAGAAGAGCACCTGGGCGACGGCCGAGAAGCGGGACATCGCCGCGCTCGCCGCCCGCACCATCGAGCCCGGCCAGGCCGTCGCGCTGTCGGCCGGGTCGACCGTGCACCTGCTCGCGCAGCAGATCGCCGCCGACCCCGCGCTGCGGCCGCTGACCGTGGTCACCAACTCGCTGCCGGTCGCCCGCACCCTGCACGAGGCAGCGGGCGGCGCGCTCGACGTGATCCTCACCGGCGGCAGCCGAACCCCGTCCGACGCCCTCGTCGGCCCCGTCGCCGACACCGCGCTCGCGACGCTGCGGGTCGACCGGCTGTTCCTCGGCGTGCACGGGCTCGACGAGTCGGGTCTGATGACCCCGAACCTCGCCGAGGCCGCCACCGACCGCGCGCTGCTGCGGTGCGCGGCCGCGGTGACGGTGCTCGCGGACCACACGAAGTGGGGCGTGGTCGGGCTCGCCCGGATCGCGTCCCTGGAGGAGGTGGACGTCGTCGTCACCGACGCCGGCCTCCCCGAACCCGCCCGGGCGGTGCTGGCCGACGCCGGCTGCGCGCTGCTCACCCCGACCGACCACCAGCCCGAGGAGCGATGACGCGCATGGAGCAGCAGCACGAGGACACCCCGGTGTGGGTCGGGGCCTGGGAGCCCGCCGCGGGGGCCGAGCGCGTCCGCGCGCTGTTCGCCGACCGGTTCGGCGCCGAGCCCGACGGCACCTGGTCCGCGCCGGGCCGGGTGAACCTCATCGGCGAGCACACGGACTACAACGGCGGCCTCTGCCTGCCGTTCGCCCTCCCCCACCGCACCTACGTCGCCGTGCGCCGCACCGACGGCGACACCGTGCGCCTGGTGTCGGCGCAGGAGAGCACGGGCGTCCGCGAGGTCGCGCTGTCCGAGGTCGCGCCCGGCGCGGTGAGCGGCTGGCCCGCCTACGTCGTCGGCGTCGCCTGGGCCCTGCGCCAGGCGGGCCACGAGGTCGGCGGCTTCGAGATCGCGGTCGACTCGTGCGTCCCGTACGGCGCGGGCCTGTCCTCGTCCGCGGCGCTCGAGTGCGCGGCTGCCGTCGCCCTCGACGCCCTGTACGGCCTCGGGCTCGCGGGCACCGCCGACGCGCCGGACGACGCCGGGCGCGCCGCGCTGGCCGACGCGTGCATCCGCGCGGAGAACGAGATCGCCGGCGCGAGCACGGGCGGCATGGACCAGGCGGTGTCGCTGCGCGCCCGCGCCGGCCACGCCCTGCTGCTCGACTGCCGCGACGGGTCGACCCGGCACGTGCCGTTCGACCTGTCCGCGCACGACCTCGCGCTGCTCGTCATCGACACCAAGGCGGAGCACGCGCTCGTCGACGGCCAGTACGCCGCCCGCCGCGCCGCGTGCGAGGAGGCCGCGTCCCGCCTCGGGATCGCGACCCTGCGCGAGATCGACCTGGACGGTCTCGGCGACGCGCTGGCCGCGCTAGCGCACGGCACCGGGCCGGTCGGCGAGGGCCGCGACGAGGTCGAGGTGCTGGTGCGCCGGGTCCGCCACGTCGTGACCGAGATCGCGCGCGTGGAGGAGTTCGTCGGGCTGCTCGACGACGACCGCGTCGAGGAGGTCGGGTCGGGGATGGACGCCTCGCACGCCTCGCTCCGCGACGACTACGAGGTGTCCTGCCGCGAGCTCGACGTCGCGGTCGAGGCCGCGCGGGAGGCCGGCGCGCTCGGCGCCCGGATGACGGGCGGCGGGTTCGGCGGCTCGGCGATCGCGCTGGTGCGGGCCGACGCGGTGGACGCCGTGGCGGGTGCCGTCGCGGCGGCGTTCGCGGCCGAGGGCCTGCACGCGCCGGCGTTCCTGGTGGCCACCGCGAGCGCCTCGGCCGCCTGACCCCACGCCGGGCGTTCGCCGAGATCGGTGCTTCTCGCCGAGATCGGTGCTCCGGACCACCGATCTCGGCCCGGAGCACCGATCTCGGTGCGCGACGGCGCGGGCCGCGGGCGCCCGGTTCGTCCTCGTGGGAAGTCGGTGGCCGAAACCGGCCCCGGTAGTCCGCTTCGCGCGGTAGCGTTCGCCGCGAGATAGCGTGCGGCACCCCGGACCGCGCGCGTGGACCGGAGGAGGCGCCGTGGGCGTCACGCGCCGGATCGTGTTCCCCGCGATCCGCATCGTCCTGTGGGCGGTCATCGCCGTCGCGCTCGCGAAGATCGCGTTCGCGGGCGCCGACCGGGTGTCCGCGGCGGAGGACCCGCTGCGGCCGTCCGCCCAGGTCACCGAGCCGCAGGTGCAGGTCACCACCGGCACCGTCACCAACGCCGTGACCGTGTCCGCGTCGGTGGTCGCGGACGCCCCGAAGCCGGTGCGGGCGACGCTCGCCGGCACGGTGCACCGGCTGCTCGCGGAGGACGGGCAGGCGGTCGCCGCCGACACCCCGGTGCTCGAGCTGCGCTCGGAGACCCCGGTCGACCCCACGGTGACGACCGACCCGGAGACCGGGATGCAGACGGTCACCGAGAACAAGCCGAAGGTCACCCGGCAGACGGTGGTCGCGGGCACGGCCGGGACGCTGCGCCTCTCCGTGCTGAAGGACCAGGTCGTGGCGGTGGGCGACTCCGTCGGCACCGTGACCCCGGGCACGCTGTCCGTCCAGGGCACGCTGACCCCGGACCAGCAGTACCGGCTGGTCGACGCGCCGGGCGAGGCCACCGTCACGCTCAAGGGCGGCCCCGCGCCGTTCACCTGCACCGGGCTGCGGATCGGCGCGGCGGCGCAGGACGAGCCCGCGGACCCGCAGACCCCCGACGCCGGCGCCTCCACCTCCGGGACCGTCTCCTGCGCGGTGCCGGCCGAGGTCACCGCGTTCCCGGGGCTGGGCGCGGACATCGAGATCGTGAACGGCACCGCCGAGGGCGCGCTCGTCGTGCCGGTGACGGCCGTGCAGGGCTCCGTGCAGAACGGCAACGTGTGGGTCGTCGGCGCCGACGGCGCGAGCGAGCAGCGCGCGGTGGTCCTGGGCCTCACCGACGGCAAGCAGGTGCAGATCGCCGAGGGGCTGGCCGAGGGCGACACCGTCCTGGAGTACGCCCCGGTGTCGAGCCTGACCGACGTCGACTGCACCGACCCCGCCACCGCCGACCCGAACGTGTGCGGCGGATGAGCCTCCTGGAGCTGACGGACGTCACCCGGTCCGTGCGGCTGGCCGACGACCGGGTGCTGCACATCCTGCGCGGCGTCACGCTGAGCGTGGACGCCGGCGAGCACGTCGCCGTGGTCGGGCGCTCCGGCACCGGCAAGTCGACGCTGCTCAACCTGCTCGGGCTGCTCGACTCCCCCACCGAGGGCGAGTACCTGCTCGACGGCACCTCGACCCGGCGGCTGTCCGGCCGCCGGCGGGCGCGGCTGCGCGGGGCGTCGTTCGGGTTCGTGTTCCAGCAGTTCAACCTGCTGACCGGCCGGACCGTGCTGGAGAACGTCGCCGCGCCGCTGCTGTACGCGCGGGGCCGGCAGTTCTGGTCCCGGAACCGGCTCGCGGCCGAGATGCTCGAGCGCGTCGGGCTGGGCGACCGGCTGGACGACCTGCCCGACAGGCTGTCCGGCGGCGAGCAGCAGCGCGTCGCGATCGCCCGGGCGCTGGTCCGCCGGCCCCGGGTGATCCTCGCCGACGAGCCGACCGGCGCCCTCGACGTCGACACCGGTGGCGCGGTGATGACGCTGCTGGACGACATCGCCCGGGAGTCCGGTGCGGCGCTCGTGACGATCACGCACGACCTCGCCGTCGCCGCGCGGTCCAGCCGGCACTACCGGCTGGCGGACGGCGTGCTGGTGCCGGTGACCCTGGTGGCCCCCGACCGGCCCGGGTCGCTCGCCGAGTGGGTGGGCGACGTCCCGACGCTCGGCGCGACCGCCGACGGGACGCCGGCCGCAGTCGGCGCCGGCCCCGACCGCCCCGCGCTCCCCGGCGGCGCCGCGTGACCGGGCTGGCCGGCGCGCTCGTCGAGGCCTGGGACGAGCTGCGGGTCCACAAGCTGCGGGTGCTGCTGTCGCTGATCGGCGTCGCGGCGGCGGTCACCGCGATCACCGGCGTCACCGCCGCCGTCGACATGCTCGGCCAGGCGATGCGGGAGCAGACCGAGCGGTGGAACGGCCGGGAGACCACGATCAGCGTCTCCGCGTGGTCGATGACCGGCACGGCCGACGGCTCGGCCGCGTCCGCCGCGATGCTCGACGTCGTCGACCGCTACGCGGTGACCTACGCGTCGCGCACCACCTGGGGCCAGGTCGCCGCCGAGCTGCCGGGCGGCGCGCAGGTGCTGAACGGCCAGATGGTCGACCCCGCGTACGGGATCATCCACCGCATCACGCCCGCGGAGGGCCGGTACTTCGTGCCGGGCGACGCGGACCGGCTCTCGCCGACGCTCGTCGTCAACGAGTCGTTCCTCGCCGCGCTCGGCGCGGACGACCTGTCCGGGCACCCGACCGTCGTCCTGCAGGGCCAGCAGCCCGTCACGGCCGAGGTCATCGGGGTGGTGCCGAACCAGTACACCGACGAGCCGCCGACGTACACGGTGCTGTTCGACCAGGCCGACCGCTGGGGCCTGGCGGTCGACCCCTGGGGCCAGGGCTCCCAGCCGCCGACCCTCGAGCTGTGGGTGCCGCCCGCCGACGTGGACGCCCTGCGCGAGCGGGTGACCGCCGACCTGACCGCGGCGCTGCCCGGGTACCAGGTCGACGCCTACACCCCGGAGGGCGATCCCGCCGTGCTGGACGCCGCCTCGCGCTGGGTGGTGGTCGCGGTGAGCGGGTTCGCCCTGCTGCTCGGCGGCCTCGGGCTGCTCAACATCGCGCTGGTCACCGTCCGGCAGCGGATCCGGGAGATCGGCATCCGGCGGTCGTTCGGCGCCACGTCGGGCCGGGTGTTCTTCGGGGTGCTGCTCGAGTCGGTGGTCGCGACGCTGGTCGCGGGCGCGGTCGGGGTGGCCCTGGCCGTCGTCGCGCTCGACCTGCTGCCGGTCGACCGCATGTTCGGGACCGTCCTCCAGGACCGCCCGCCGTTCCCGCTGTCGGCGGCACTCACCGGGCTCGCCTGCGCCGCGGGCGTCGGCGCGCTGGCCGGCCTGCTGCCCGCCGTCTGGGCGGTGCGGGTCAAGGTGATCGACGCGATCCGGTACTGAGCGGCTACCCGCGGGGGAGCCGGCCGGCGTCCTCGTGCAGGGCGAACAGGATCGAGTACGGACGGCCCTCCGGCGTCGGGCGGCGCGCGGCCAGCTCGCCGAAGAACGCGTCCACCCGGGCCATGAGCTCGTCGTGCTCCGCCGCGCTGAGCCGGACCCCGAGCCGGGTCATCCGCACCGACTCGGGGTCCGCCTCGGCGACCTCCTCGAGGAACGTCGAGAGCATGAGCTGCCACATGCCGGGGAAGTCCGGGGCGTCCCACGACTTCCGGGTCGCCCGGTAGGGCACCTCGCGGGAGCCCCGCGCGCCGCGGCGCACCGGGTCGGCCGCGAGGAACCCGCGGTCGACCAGCGTGCGGACGTGGTGCAGCACGGTCGCGGGGTTCTTGCCGAGGCGGTCGGCGAGCTCGCGGTTGGTCAGCGGCTCGTCCAGGCACATCCGCAGGATGCGGAGCCGCAGCGTGGACGCGAGCGCGCGGGCGTCGGCGTCGAGCTCGGCAGTGCCCTCGGGGCTCGCCTCGGGACTCGCCCGGGGGCCGACCTCGGGCTCGGACGCGGGGTCGGGGGCCGGTGCCATGCTCCGATCCTAATCACTGATTGACTTCTCCCAATCAGTCGCGCCACCCTGGTGCCATGTCGACCCCCGCACCCGCCGGCCCGCCGCTCGGCAGCACCGCGCCCGTCGAGCCGGACCCGCCCGGCAGGCGGCGCTCGCTCGCGCGGCACCCGGACTTCCGGCGGTTGTGGGCCGGCGACGCGTTCGGCCAGCTCGGCTTCCAGCTGACGAGCATCGCGCTCCCGGTGCTCGCGGTGCGGGACCTGCACGCCACCGAGTGGCAGATGGGCCTGCTGACCGCCGCCGAGACCGCGGCGTTCCTCGTCATCGGGCTGCCGACCGGCGCCTGGGTGGACCGGATGCGCAAGCGCCGGGTGCTCATCACGGCCGACCTGGTCCGGGCCGCCGCGCTCTCGGTGGTCGTGGTGCTCGCGCTGACCGGGCACGCCTCGATGGCGGTGCTGTACGCCGGGGCGCTGGTCATGAGCGTCGCGACGGTGTTCTTCGACGTCGCGCACCAGTCGTACGTGCCCGGGCTGGTCGGGCTCGCGCACATCGGCGAGGGCAACGCGAAGCTCCAGGCCACCCAGTCGGTGGCGCAGGTCGCGGGGCCGGCGATCGGCGGTGCGCTGCTGCGGGTGGTGCTCGCCCCCGTGCTGCTCGCGGTGAACGTCGCGACCTACCTGGTGTCCGCGCTGGCCCTGTCCCGGATCCGCAAGGTCGAGGAGCTGCCGCCCCGCGAGCACCGCCGGCCGCTCAAGGAGGAGATCGCGGAGGGGTGGCACTTCGTCGTCCAGCAGCCCCTGCTCCGCCGGATCGTGGCCTGCACCGCGATCGGCAACCTGTTCACCGCCGCCGCGGGCGCGGTCACGGTGATCTTCGCGCTCCGCACGCTCGGTCTCGACGAGGCGGCGTACGGCACCGTGCTGTCCGCCTCGGCGGTCGGCGGCCTGCTCGGGGCGGTCGCCTCCGACCGGCTGGTGCGGTGGTTCGGCGAGGGCCGGGTGATCCCGCTGTCCGCGCTGGCGTTCGCGCCGGGCGCCGCGCTGACCCCGCTCGCGGCGGTGCTGCCGTTCCCGCCGCAGGCCACGCTCATCGCGGGCGGGGCGCTGTTCTTCTTCGCGGTCGTCGTCTACAACGTCGCGCAGGTGAGCTTCCGGCAGCGGGTGTGCCCGCCGCCCCTGCTCGGCCGGATGAACGCCTCGGTGCGGTTCATCGTGTGGGGCACGACGCCGATCGGCGGACTGCTCGGCGGCTGGCTCGGGCACACCTTCGGCGCGACCACCACGCTGTGGGTGGGAGCCGCCGGCGCCGTCGTCGCTGCCCTGCCGGTGCTGCTCTCGCCGCTGCTGCGGATGCGCGAGCTGCCGGGCGCACCCACCCCGGAGTGACGCGTTCCCGCACGTCAGCGACACGCCCGGTTTGAGATGCTTCGGGCAACTTGGGCAGAGTGGGGTCCGTGCTCCGCCTGCTGCTCTCCGCCGTCATCGGGTTCTTCGTCGCCTCGGTCGTCCTCCGGGTCGCCGACCTGGACGCCGGGTGGGAGTGGGCGTTCGGCGTCTCCCTCGGCGTGATGGTGCCGCTGATGGTCCTGGTGTCGATCGGGCGCACGTTCGCCGGCGCGCGGTCCGCCCGCCCGCAGGACGTCGAGGCCGCGCTCCGCGAGAACCGCGTCAGCCTGGCCAAGGTGCTCGAGACCCGGGCCACCGGCACCACGATCAACGACCAGCCGCTGTGCGAGATCCGGCTCGTCGTCGCGTCCCGCACCCGCCCCGCGTACACCACCACCACCCGGAGCGTCGTCAACCTGGGGCGGCTGCCCGGGCTCCAGCGCGGCGCGGTCGTCGTGGTGGCGCAGCTCGACGCGGAGCGACCCGACGTCGCGCTGCTCGACCCGGCCCCCGCGGGCTGGCAGGAGATCGCCGACCGCGACACGCACGTCCGCGACCTGCCCGAGGCGCCGGTCTGGGAGGCCGGACCCGCGCGGGGCCGCGACCGCCGGGGGCTGATCCGGATCCCGGCGGTGCTGCTCCTGGTCCTCGCCCTGGTCGGGTTCGGCGCGCGGGTCTGGCCGGTCCGCGACGAGGCGCTCGCGCTGGTGCAGGGCACGCCGCTGGAGGAGGTGCAGGCCGAGGCCGGCGCGGCGAGCGGCCCGGTCACCGACACCGAGACCGATGCACCGGTCGACCTGTTCGCGGCGGCGAACACGCGCGGGGCGGTCGACGACCTGGCCGCGGTGGCGGGCGGCACCCAGTTCACCGAGGTCGGGATCTACGGCGACTACATCGTGGCCGAGGGTCTCACCGCCCCTGGCGCGCCGACCACCGACCGGTACACCTGGCGGGACGGGGAGGCGGCCCGGGACGGCGCCGCCACGATCCAGCCCGATCCGGCCACGCTGCCCGACGAGCTGTTCGACGTGACCGCGGTCGACTGGTCGCTGGTCGAGCCCCTCGTGGCGCAGGTGCCGGAGCTGACCGGGATCACCGCGCCTGACGGGCCGTCCGTGCTCGTGCGGCGGGCGACCGACCCGGCGGTCACCACCCCGGTCGAGTTCCACCTCTGGCTCGGCGACGAGTACTACGACGCCTTCCTGACCGCCGACGCGACCGGGACGGTCGTGTCGATGCACGGCGGGCGGCCGGGCTCGCCGTCGGAGGCGTGGGAGGCGGCGCACGCCGGGTGACCTCGGCGCACGCCGGGTGACGCCGCGCGCGACCGACGCTCGCGGCACGGCGACGCAGGCGGGCGGCGCCCGACGTCGCCCGTCCCGCCGTGTCGGTCAGACGTCGTAGGTGACGACCACCGGGGCGTGGTCGCTGAACCGCGCGTCGTAGGTCGCAGCCCGGTCGATCTCCACCGCCCGGGCGCGGTCCGCGAGCGACGGCGTCGCCAGCTGGTAGTCGATCCGCCAGCCGGAGTCGTTGTCGAACGCCTGCCCGCGCCAGGACCACCACGTGTACGGGCCCGGGCCCTCGCCGCCGTGCTCGCGGCCCAGGTCGCGCCAGCCCTGCTCGTCGAACCAGGTGTCCAGGTACGCCCGCTCCTCGGGGAGGAAGCCGGCCGCCTTGCGGTTGCCGCGCCAGTTCTTGATGTCGACCTCGCGGTGCGCGATGTTGAGGTCGCCCGCGACGACCACGTCCGCGCCCTCGCCCGCGAGCTCGGCGAGCCGCTTGGTCACGACGTCGAGGAACGCGTACTTCTCGTCCATCTTCGGGGTGCCGGCCTGGCCCGAGTGCACGTACGCCGAGACGACGGTGAGCACCCGCGGCTCCGCCCCGTCGGCCGCGGGCAGCTCGAGGTCCGCCTCCACCCAGCGGCCGCTGTCGGCGGGCACGCCCGTCCCGATGCCGATCCGCACCGCGCGCATCGGCAGCCGCGAGGCGATCGCGACCCCCGCGCGCCCCTTGGTCTCGCTGGCCTCGTGCGCCAGGTGCCAGTCCGCCGCGGACAGGTGGTCGCCCAGGATCTCGTCCGAGGCGCGCACCTCCTGCAGCAGCAGGACGTCCGGTCGGCGGGCCTCGACCCAGTCGGCCATGCCCCGCTTGAAGGCGGCCCGGATCCCGTTCACGTTCACGCTCGCTACCGTCAGCACGCGGACCATCCAACCTCATGCCACCGACACGCGCGGACCGCCCCGGCGGCCGCCGGGGTCACCCCGCCCCGGCCGCCCGCGCCGCCTCGCGCGCCTCGGCGCGGGCCACCACCGCCGCCACGCCGTCGAGCACCAGCCGCAGCCCCCAGTCCGGCCGGCCGTCGTCGTCCTCGGCGACGGAGTCGGCGTCGAACGCCCCCGCGTCGAGCGCCTGCGCCAGCACGGGGTGCTCCTGCGGGTCGGTCACCGCGCGCAGCAGGGAGGCGTAGTCGACCAGCGCCGGGTGCGCGGCCGGCCCCGGGGTGCCGCCGTCGGCCTCCTGCGCCGCGGCCGCGTAGGCCCGTTCCGCCTGCGCCTCCGCGGCCACGACCTGACCCTCGGCGAGCAGGTGCAGCGACAGCCGGCCGACCACCGCCGTCCGCTCCGCCCAGCTCAGCGGCGTGCCGTCGAGCGCCCGCAGCCCGCGCTCGAGGAACGCCACCCTCGCCGGGCCCGGGAGCGCCGCGGCCGCGGGGGTCTGGACCGCCCAGGGGTGCCGCCGCGCCAGGTCGAGCTGGTCGGCGCACCAGCGCTCCAGCGCGGCCCGCCAGGCCGGGACGCCGTCGCGGGACGCGAGGCCCGCCGCGTCGTCTGCGGCCGGCTCGCCCGCGGGCGTCACCGCCTCGGCGAGCGCCGCGTCGAGCATCACGGCCAGCAGGTCGTCCTTGCTCGACACGTACCGGTAGAGCGCCATCGTCGTCACGCCGAGCCGTTCCGCGACCCGCGCCATCGACACCGCGCCCAGCCCGTCCGCGTCCGCCAGCGCGATCGCCGCCTCGGCGATCCCGGCGACGGTCAGCCCCGGGCGCGGGCCGCGGCGCCCGACCGGGGCCGGGCGCCAGAGCACGGCGAGTCCGGGGGGCAGGTCCGGGCCCGCCTCCTCGTCCCCCGGCTCCCGTGCCGCGAGCGCGCGCAGCCGCGCCCGCTCGACCTGCCGGGCGGCGCGCTGGGCGGCGAGCTGCGCGTCGAGCGCGGCCCGCTGCGCCTCGCGCTCGGCCCGGTCGGCCTCGCGCTCGACCTCGCGGACGGCGCGCTCCTGCTCGGCGCGCAGCCGCTCGGCCTCCTCCTCGGCCGCGCGGGCGGCGCGGTCGCGGTCGCGCTGCGCCTTCTCGGCGTCCTTGCGGGCCCGCTCCCGGTCCTTCTCGGCCCGGGCGGCCTCCTTCTGCGCGGCGCGCTCGGCCTTCTCCCGGTCGCGCCGCAGGGCCTCGGCGTGCTTGCGGGCGTCCGGGTCGGCGGGGTCGGCGGGGTCGAGGGCGGAGGCAGTCGCGTCCGGGTCGGCCGGCCGGTCGTCGTCGGGCTGCATCGGACTCCTTGACCGTGGGTGGATCAACTGTGTACAACATACACACCGCACCATCCGTGTACGACGTAGACAGAAAGGAGCCGACGATGGACACCCCGATGATCGAGACCCGGGCGCTGCGCAAGGCGTTCGGGTCGACCACCGTGCTGACCGGCGTCGACCTCGTGGTCCCGCAGGGCCAGGTGCTCGCGCTGCTCGGGCCGAACGGCGCGGGCAAGACCACCACCGTCGAGATCCTCAGCACGCTGCTGCGCCCCGACGGCGGCACCGCGACCGTCGCCGGGCACGACGTCGTGCGCGAGCCCGACCGGGTGCGCGAGGCGATCAGCCTGACCGGCCAGTTCGCCGCGGTCGACGAGCTGCTGACCGGCCGGGAGAACCTCCGCCTCATGGCCCGGCTCGCCCACCTCCCGCGGGCCGTCGGGCGGGCCCGCGGCGACGAGCTCCTCGAGCTGTTCGACCTCGTCGGGGCCGCCGACCGGCTCGTCCGCACCTACTCCGGCGGGATGCGCCGGCGGCTCGACCTCGCCGTCGGGCTGCTCACCCGCCCGGCCGTGCTGTTCCTCGACGAGCCGACCACCGGGCTCGACCCGCGCAGCCGGTCCGACCTGTGGGCCGTCATCCGCGACGTCGTCGCGCAGGGGGCCACCGTGCTGCTGACCACGCAGTACCTCGACGAGGCCGACGCCCTCGCCGACCGCGTGGCCGTGCTCGACCACGGCCGGGTCATCGCGCAGGGCACCGGTGCGGAGCTCAAGCGCCAGGTCGGCGCCGCGCACGTCGAGCTGCAGCTGGCCGGCGGGCGGACCGAACGGGTCGCGACCGACGCCTCCGTGCCGGACGTGCGCCGCATCCTCGCCGACGTCGAGGTCCGCCGGCTGCCCGTCGAGTCCTGGCGGGTCGCCGTGCCCACGCTCGACGACGTGTTCCTCACCCTCACCGGCCGCCCGGCGGACGCCGTCCCGGCCGCCGACGCGCCCGAGCCCGAGGCCGCGGACCTGCTCACCCGGGAGGCGTCGTGACCGCCACCGCCCTCGCGCCCACCCGCACCGCCACCCGCCCGCCCGCCGGCGGGTGGGCGCTCCAGGACACCGCCGCGATGATCGGGCGGAGCCTGCGCCGGTCCCTGCGGACGCCCGACACCCTGATCATGGGCATCGCCCTGCCGGTGATCCTCATGCTGCTGTTCGTCTACGTGTTCGGCGGCGCCATCCAGACCGGCCAGGCCGCCTACGTCGACTACGTCGTGCCGGGCATCGTCCTGCTCTGCGCGGGCTACGGCGCCGCGACGACCGCCGTCTCCGTGGCGTCCGACATGACCGGCGGCCTGATGAACCGGTTCCGCACCCTCCCGGTGCGCCCGGTCGCGGCGCTGACCGGCCACGTCGTCGAGTCCGTCGTCCGCAACGCCGTGTCGACCGCCCTCGTCGTCGGCGTCGCCTACGTCACCGGGTTCCGGCCGACCGCCGGACTCGCGGAGTGGCTCGCGACCGCCGGCCTCGTGCTGCTGTACGTGCTCGCCCTCACCTGGACGGCCGTCTGCATCGGCATGGTGTCCTCGGGGCCGGAGGCCGCCAACGGGTTCACCTTCGCGATCATGTTCCTGCCCTACGTGTCGAGCGCGTTCGTCCCGCCCGAGTCCATGCCGCGGGTCCTGGAGTGGATCGCGACCTACCAGCCCGTCACGCCGGTGACCGACACCGTGCGCGCGTGGCTGGTCGGCGCGCCGGGCGGGCAGCCGCTCGTGGCGCTGGCGTGGTGCGCGGGGCTGCTCGTGGTCGCACGACTCACGGCGGCCTGGCTGTTCAGGCGACGCGCGGCGCGCTGACCCGCGTCGGGGCCACCCCGCGCAACCGCGCCAGCACGTCGACGAGCGCGTCCTGGACCGCCCTCCGCGTCGCATCCGCCACGGAGGGATGCACGTCGGACCACCGCGACCCGGGGACGTGCTCGGTCACGTGCACCTGGGTGCCGTCCACCACCCGCGCCGCCACCGTCCGCGGCACCGGCACCCCCGCACGGCGCGCCGCCTCCTGGGCGTGAGCCGCCCGGAGCAGGTCGGGCGCCGCGCCCGCGGGCGCGGTCTTCACCACCAGCGGCTCACCGGCGGCGCCGGTGACCGCGCGCACCTCCGCGCCGCCGTCCCCCGCGAGCACGGCGGTCACCCGCGCGCGGCCTCCGAGCACCGCCGTCAGCACCGCGTCCACGGATCACCTCCCGGTCTGCCCCTCATCGTGGCAGCCACCCGACCGCGACCGGTAGCCCGCGCCGCGGCGTCGTCCGCGCGGACGCGAGCCGGGGGCCACGCCGTCGTCCCCAGGCTCGCGCCGGAGGGGGTGACCGCGAGCGTCCGCGGTGGTGGGATGGGGCGCATGACCCTCCCTCCCCCGGCGGGCGCCGCACCCGCCACCGGCCCCGGAGCCACTCCCGACGCCGAGCCCGGCGGCGCCGTCCCGCCCGGCCGCGCGCTGGCCGTCGAGTCCGCCGGCGTCGACGTGATCGCCGACCGCGACCGCAAGGGCACCCCCCGCCAGCTGTTCTGGCCGTGGTTCGCCGCCAACGTGTCCGTGCTCGGTCTGTCCTACGGCGCGTGGGTCCTCGACTTCGGCGTGTCGTTCACCCAGGCCGTCGTCGCGAGCGTCGTCGGCATCGTGTTCTCGTTCCTGCTGTGCGGGATCGTCGCGCTGGCCGGCAAGCGCGGGTCCGCCCCGACGATGGTGCTGTCCCGGGCTGCGCTCGGCGTGCAGGGCAACCGGGTCGCCGCGGTGCTGTCCTGGCTGCTCACCGTCGGCTGGGAGACGATCCTCGCCGCGCTGGCCACCCTCGCCACGGCCACCGTCGTGGAGGCGCTCGGCTGGGGCGGCGGCACCGGCGTGCAGGTCGTGGCCCTCGTGGTGGTCGCGGCGCTCATCATCGCGGGCGGCGTGTTCGGCTTCGACCTGATCATGCGGATGCAGACCGTCATCACCGTGGTCACCGCCGTGCTGACCGTCGGCTACGTGCTGCTCGTCCTCGACCACGTCGACACCGCCGCCGTCACCGCGCTGCCGTCCGGCACCGCCCAGGCGTTCATCGGCGCGCTCGTGTTCATGATGACCGGGTTCGGGCTCGGCTGGGTCAACATGGCCGCCGACTACTCCCGCTACCTCCCGCGGCACACCTCCGGCCGCGGCGTCGTCGGGTGGACCACGTTCGGCGCCTCGCTCGCGCCGGTCGTGCTGCTGCTGTTCGGCCTGCTGCTGGCGGGCTCCGACCCGGAGCTGCGCGCGGCCATCAGCGACGACCCGATCGGCGCGCTCACCACCATCCTGCCGACCTGGTACCTCGTGCCGTTCGCGGTCGTCGCGGTGCTGGGCCTCATCGGCGGAGCCGTGCTCGACATCTACTCGTCGGGCCTCGCGCTCGTCTCGACCGGCCTGCCGATCACGCGGCCCGTCGCCGCCGGGATCGACGGCGTGATCATGGTGCTCGGGACGATCTACATCGTGTTCGGCTCCGACACCTTCTTCGGCGTGTTCCAGGGCTTCCTCATCACCCTCGGCGTCCCGATCGCGGCGTGGGCGGGCATCATGATCGCCGACGTCCTGCTCCGCCGACGCGACTACGACGACCTCGACCTGTTCGACCCGCGGGGTCGCTACGGGCGGGCCGCCGGGGTGCCCCTGACGCTGCTCGCGCTCGGCACCGTCCTCGGCTGGGGCCTGGTCACCAACGCGTCCGCCGGGTGGCTCTCTTGGCAGGGGTACCTGCTCGGGCCGATCGGGCTCGGCGGGACCGAGGGCGCCTGGGCCTACGCGAACCTCGGGGTGCTGGTGGCGCTGGCCGTCGGGTTCCTCGGGACGCTGCTGCTGCGGCGCGGGGCGGTGCGACGGCAGGAGGCGCTGCCTCCGGCCGGCGGCGTGGTGGGTGCAGGTGCGGGCGCCGACGCGGGGGTGGTCCGGTGACGGCCGGGCCGGGGTACGAGGACGCCGGCAGCGCGGCGGGGGCCGGGCCGGGGCACGAGCAGGCCGGCGGCGCGGCGCGGGCAGGGCAGGGGCGCGAGGACGCGGGCGGCCCGGTGACGGCCGGCGAGCACGACCCGGCGGCGGCAGCTGGGCACGGCGCGGCCGGCGCGACGCCCGGGCGGGCCGTGCTGGTCGTGATCGACATGCAGCCCGTGTTCGCCGACCCGGGCAGCCCGTGGGCCGCGCCGCGGTTCGCCGAGACGCTGCCCGTCGTCCGCGCCCTCGCGGAGCAGGCCGGCGCCGACCGCACCGTCTTCACGCGGTTCGTCGCCCCGGAGCGACCCGAGGGCGCGTGGGTGGCCTACTACGCCGACTGGCCGTTCGCCCTGCAGCCCGAGGACGCCCCGGCGTACGCGATCGTCCCGGAGCTGGCGGCCCTCGCCGCGGCGTCGTCCGTCGTCACCGCGACGACCTTCGGCAAGTGGGGCCCGGACCTCGCGGCGCACGTCCGCCCGGGCGACACCATGCTGCTCGCCGGCGTCTCGACCGACTGCTGCGTGCTGTCGACGGCGCTCCCGGCGGCCGACGCCGGCGTGGCCGTGCGCGTGGTGGCGGAGGCGTGCGCGGGCGCCGACGACGCCAGCCACGCCCGCGCCCTGGACGCGATCCGCCTCTACGCCCCGCTGGCCGACGTGGTCGACGCGACCACGGCGGGCGCGATCCTGGCGACCACGACGGCCCCACCGGACTGACGCGGCACCCCGCGGTACACCCCTGTCCGGCTCCCTCGTCAGCCGGTGACCTGCGTACGCGCGACCGCCGATCGCACCGACCGCGCCATCGCGCCGATCGCGCCACCGCGCCGCTCGCACCGATCGCGCCACCGCGCCGGTCGCGCGGACACCGCGCTGCGCCGCGCGGCGGCCTCGCGCGCCCGCCGCACCTGAGACCCCCGCGAGGTCGGCGGTTCCGCCCGAGGTCGGCGGTTCCGCACCGGTCGCCGTGGCCGCAACCGCCGACCTCGGCTGGCGGTGACGACCTCGCACTGCACCCCGCACGCCGAACGCCGGGTGACGCCCCGCCGGAAGCGCGACGCCCGGGTGCGCGGCCGGCCCCGTGGGACCGGCCGCCCACCCGGGCGTCGGCGATGCGTGCCGTCAGGCCTGGCGCTCGGCGGACTCCACGACGTTCGCCAGCAGCATTGCGCGCGTCATCGGCCCCACCCCGCCGGGGTTCGGGCTCACCCACGCGGCCACCTCGGCCACGCCGGCGTCCACGTCGCCCGCGATGCGGCTCTTGCCCGTCTCCGGGTCCGACACCCGCGACACGCCCACGTCGACCACCACGGCGCCCGGCTTCACCAGGTCGGCCGTGAGGATCCCGGGCACGCCGGCGGCGGCCACGATCACGTCGGCGTTGCGGGTGTGCTCGCCGAGGTCGGCGGTGCCGGTGTGGGTGAGCGTCACCGTGGCGTTCACGGCCCGCCGGGTCAGCAGGAGCCCGATGGACCGCCCGACCGTCGTGCCGCGCCCGATGACGGTCACGTCGGCCCCCGCGAGGGAGACCCCGTGCCGGGTGAGCAGCTCGATGATGCCGCGCGGCGTGCAGGGCAGCGGGGAGTCGATCTCCTCGTTGACCCGCAGCACCAGGCGCCCGAGGTTGGTCGGGTGCAGGCCGTCCGCGTCCTTGTCGGGGTCCACGAGCTCGAGCACCCGGTTGGTGTCGATGCCGCGCGGCAGCGGCAGCTGCACGATGAACCCGGTGCAGGCCGGGTCCTCGTTCAGCCGCTGGACCGCGGCTTCGATGTCCTCCTGGGAGGCGTCGGCGGGCAGGTCCTCGCGGATCGAGGCGATGCCCACCTCCGCGCAGTCCCGGTGCTTGCCGGCGACGTAGGACACCGAGCCCGGGTCCTCCCCCACCAGCAGCGTGCCGAGCCCGGGCGTGATGCCGCGCCCGGCGAGCACAGCCACCCGCTCCTTGAGCTCGCTCTTGATCGCGGCGGCCGTGGCCTTGCCGTCGAGCGTCTTCGCCGTCATGTCGCGGCCCCGGTCAGTACTGCTGCAGGCCGGGGTACAGCGGGAACGCGTCGGCCAGCTTGGCCACCCGCGCCCGCAGGCCCTCGACGTCGGCGGACGCACCGGCGGTCAGCGCGGTCGCGATGATGTCCGCGACCTCGGTGAACTCGGCGTCGCCGAACCCGCGGGTCGCGAGCGCCGGGGTGCCGATCCGCAGGCCGGAGGTGACGCGCGGGGGGCGCGGGTCGAACGGCACCGCGTTGCGGTTCACCGTGATGCCGACGTCGTGCAGGAGGTCCTCGGCCTGCTGGCCGTCGAGCTGCGAGTTCCGCAGGTCGACCAGCACCAGGTGCACGTCGGTGCCGCCGGTCAGCACGGACACGCCCGCGGCCGCGACCTCGGGCGAGACGAGGCGGTCGGCGATGATCCGCGCGCCGTCGATGGTGCGCTGCTGGCGGTCCTTGAAGTCCTCGCCGCCCGCGATCTTGAACGACACGGCCTTGGCGGCGATGACGTGCATGAGCGGGCCGCCCTGCTGGCCCGGGAACACGGCGGAGTCGATCTTCCTGGCGTACTCCTCGCGGCTCAGGATGAAGCCCGAGCGGGGGCCGCCGATCGTCTTGTGCACGGTGGACGACACGACGTCCGCATACGGCACGGGCGACGGGTGCAGGCCCGCGGCGACCAGACCGGCGAAGTGCGCCATGTCGACCCAGAGCTTCGCGCCGACCTCGTCGGCGATCTCGCGCATCGCGGCGAAGTCGAGGTGCCGCGGGTAGGCGGACCAGCCGCCGATGATCACGGCCGGGCGGTGCTTGAGCGCGGCCTCGCGGATCGCCTCGGGCTCGATGAGGAAGGTGTCCGGGTTCACGCCGTACGCGCCGACGTCGTAGAGCTTGCCGGAGAAGTTGATCTTCATGCCGTGCGTCAGGTGGCCGCCGTGCGCGAGCTCGAGGCCCAGGATGCGGTCGCCGGCGTTGGCGAGGGCGTGCAGCACGGCCGCGTTCGCGGTCGCGCCGGAGTGCGGCTGGACGTTGGCGTGCTCGGCGCCGAACAGCTCCTTGGCGCGGGTGATCGCGAGGGTCTCGGCGATGTCGACCTGCTCGCAGCCGCCGTAGTACCGGCGGCCCGGGTAGCCCTCGGCGTACTTGTTGGTGAGCACGGAGCCCTGCGCCTGCAGGACGGCGCGCGGGACGAAGTTCTCGCTCGCGATCATCTCGAGCGTGCCCTGCTGGCGGGCGAGCTCCCCGTCCAGGACCGCCGCGATCTCCGGGTCCACCTGGGACAGGTTCTGGTCGAGCAGGGGCGTGTTCTCGGCGCTCATGCGTCTCCTCGGCAGTCGGCGGGCGCGGTCTGTCGACCGCACACCGATCGATGGTGTGGGGTGACCGCGGGGCCCAGGCGTCCGACCCGACGTCGTGCTGCTGCGTCGCTCCCCGGTGGTGACCCACCTGTGCGCCAGTCGCGACCGGTTCAGCCTAGCAACGTCCCCGCCGGGGCGGGGCGGGCCGTCCGCGGACCGGTCGCGGGACGAGGATCACGCCGAGGCGGGCGCCTCCGCGTCGGCCTCGCCGAGGATCCGCCGCAGGTACGCGTACGTGAGGTCCCCGACCGTCTGGTCGTGCTCGTGCGTGTAGCCGTGCTTCTCGTACAGCGCGAGGTTCTGCACCGAGTCGCGCCCGGTGAACACCCAGATCTCCTCCACGTCCTCCGGCAGGTGCGGCAGGATCGCGAGCAGCAGCTGCGTCCCGATGCCGTGGCCCTGCTGGTCGGGCGCGACCGCGAACCGGCCGAGCGTGGCCTTCTTGCCCTCGAGCACGACGCGGATCGAGCCGACCAGGCGGTGACCGGCCCAGGCGCCCAGCGTGACGACGCCCTCGGCCGCGAGGTCCGCGCGCAGCTCCGACAGGGTCTGGGTCAGCGGCGGGATATGCGGGTCGTCGTACTGCTGGGCCTCGGTGACGAACGCCGCGCGGCGCAGCGTCAGGAGCTCGCCGGCATCGGCGTCGGCGATGGGCCGGATGGTCACCTCGGTGTCGCTCATGCCCCCATCGTCTCAGGACGTGCGCGAGGTCGACAGCCCGGAGGTCCCGATGTCGCCCGGATTCCACCCGGTGGACACCTCCGGCCCGCGGACGCCCCGGGCTGCCGCGCGTCGCGCGCGGGTACCCTCCCCTGCGTGACGACCTCGACCCCTGCGGCCACCTCCTGGGTGCTGTCGCTGTCCTGCCCCGACCAGCCCGGCATCGTCGCCGCCGTCGCGGGGCTGCTCGCCGAGCACGGCGGGAACATCACCGAGTCGCAGCAGTTCGGCGACCCGCTGTCGGGGCTGTTCTTCATGCGCGTCGAGGTCGCCGCCGAGCGGACCCGCGAGGAGCTGGAGCAGGCCCTGGCCGCGCTCGCCCCGCGGTTCTCGATGGACTGGTCCCTGGACGTCGCCGGCCGCAAGGTCCGCACCCTGCTGCTCGGCTCGACCGCCGCGCACTGCGTGAACGACCTCGCGTTCCGGCAGCGGTCCGAGGGCCTGCCGATCGACATCGTCGGCCTGGTGTCGAACCACACCGCGCTCGCCGACCTGGCGGCGTTCTACGCCATCCCGTTCCACCACGTGCCCGTCACGAAGGACACCAAGGCGGCGGCCGAGGCCCGGCTCCTCGAGCTCGTCGAGGAGCTGGACGTCGAGCTCGTCGTGCTGGCCCGGTACATGCAGATCCTGTCCGACGACCTGTGCCGCGCGCTGGCCGGGCGGGTCATCAACATCCACCACTCGTTCCTGCCGTCGTTCAAGGGCGCGCGCCCCTACGCGCAGGCCCACGACCGCGGCGTGAAGCTCATCGGCGCGACCGCGCACTACGTGACCGGCGACCTCGACGAGGGCCCGATCATCGAGCAGGACGTCGAGCGCGTCGACCACACCCGCGGGGTCGCGGACCTGGTCGCGCTGGGCCAGGACGTCGAGCGCCGGGCGCTGGCCCGCGCGGTGCGCTGGCACGCGGAGCACCGGGTGCTGCTCGACGGGCACCGGACGATCGTCTTCCGCTGACCGGGGTCTGATACTTTTTCATCAGACCTGATGAAAAAGTAGTAGACCGCGAGGTCACCCGTGAACCTGAGCGACCCGATCTCCGCCGTCGTCCCCAGCCTCGAGGGGCGGGTGCTCGTCGTCCTCAGCAGGGCCCAGGCGCCGCTGACCGGGTCCCGCGTGGCCGACCTCGTCCCTGGGTCGTCGAACCCCGGGGTACGAGCGGCGCTGGGGCGACTCGTCGAGCAGGGCACGGTGCTGGCCGCCCGGTCGTCGCACGCCGTGCTCTACCGTGCGAACCGGGAGCACCTCGCCTGGCCCGCCATCGAGGCCGCGGTCCGCTTCGCGGCGCACACCCTCGACGCGCTGCGGGAACGGCTCGTCGCTCTCCTCGTCGAGCACCTGGGCCCGGATCGCGCGGCTCGGACCACCGTCGCGCTCTACGGCTCGGTCGCACGCGGGACGAGCGACCGGCGGAGCGACGTCGACCTGGTGGTGCTCACCCCCGACGATGTCGCCGCCGACCAGGCGGAGCACCTGCTCCTCGACATCACCGTGGGTGTCGAGCGGTGGACCGGCAACGCCTGCTCCGTGTACGAGCTGTCCACAGATCGCCTGACGGCCCTTGTCCGGGCCGCTGACCCGATGGTTCGTTCGTGGCTGGACGATGCCACCACGATCAGCGGCCCGGACCTGAGGGAGCTGCTGCGAGCCCACGGAGCGTGACCACATGCCGCCACGGACGACGCGGATGACCCCGGCGTCCGCCCGCGAGCGCGCCGAGATCGCGCGCGAGCACCTGCGCGTCGCGGAGGAGCGGCTCGCGGCGTGCGCCGACGGGCCGTCCCGGGAGGCGAGCGTGTCCGCGGCGAACGCCATCAGCGCCGCGATCGCCGCGGCCGATGCGATCTGCGGCATCGTGCTGGGGCACCGCAGCAGCGGCCCCGACCACCGGGCGGCCGCGGCGCTGCTCGCGCAGGTCGCGGACGGCGCCCCGCTCGCACGACGGCTGGTGCGGCTGACAGCGCAGAAGTCCCAGGCCCAGTACGGCGACTACGTCACCGCCCGGGTCGCGCGGGACGTCACGGCGTCCGCCGCCCGCCTCGTCTCGGCACTCCCCCAGTACGGCGTCTGACGCCGGCCGACGACTCAGAGCGTCGCCGGCCGGGTCGTCGGCCGCGCCGCCCGCCCCGTCGGCGTGATCCCCGTGATCGCCGCGATGAGGTCCTCGTACGACGCGTGCTCGGCGTCGAAGTCGCCGTTGATCCTCCCGAGCCGCAGCACGACGATCCGGTCGGCGACGGCCTGCACGTCGACCATCGAGTGGCTGATCATCACGACGCCGAGGCCGCTCTCGCGGAGCCGCTCGACCATGTTGAGCACCTCGGCGGTCTGCGAGATGCCGAGCGACGCCAGGGGCTCGTCCAGCACGACGACCCGCGGGTTCCCCACGAGGGTCCGGGCGACGGCGACCGCCTGCCGCTGGCCGCCGGACAGCGCACGCACCGGCGCCCGGACGGACGGCACGCGCGCGGCGAGCTGGCTGAGCACCTCCCAGGCGCGGCGCTCCATCCGCCGCTCGTCGAGGATGCCGGCGCGGCGGAGCTCCTGGCCGAGGAACAGGTTCTGCACGACGTCGAGGTTCTCGGCCAGCGCGAGGTCCTGGAAGACGGCCGCGATGCCGAGCTCCCGCGCGGCGCGCGTGGACGGCATGGTCACGGGGACGCCGCCGACCTCGATGTGGCCGGAGTCGGGGGCGAGGGCGCCCGACATCACCCGCGCGAGCGTCGACTTGCCGGCGCCGATGTCGCCGACGATCGCCACGACCTCGTGGGCGTGGATGTCGAGGTCCACGTCGACGAGCGCGCGCACGGCGCCGTAGTTGCGGGACACGCCCCGCACCGACAGGACGGGGGTGCCCGGTGCCCTGGTCATCGGTCCTCCTCCGCTGCGTCCTTGCCGCGTGCCGTGCTGCACCGGCTCATCCTGCCACCGCCATGGACTGGGCAATACCGGCGTGGTCGAGCGCGAGCGCCAGCGCCCCCCGCACCTCGGCCGCGGTCCCGAGCTCGGACACGACCACCTCGACCGGCCCGGCGGTGCTCGGCAGGGTCCGCTGCGCGAGCACGCTCCGGAAGGTGTCCAGCAGGATCGGGCCTGCGTCGGCGAGCCGCCCGCCGACGACGACGAGCTCCGGGTCGAACAGGTTGCAGGTGTTCGCGGCGGCGACCGCGAGCAGCCGCCCGGCGTCCGAGATCACCCGCCGGCAGCCGGGGTCGCCGTCCTGGGCGCGCGCGATGACGTCCGACAGCGTGAGGTGCCCGTGGCTGGACTCCAGCATCCGCAGCAGGGCGGGCGCGCCGATGAGCGCATCGAGGCAGCCGCGGTTGCCGCACCGGCAGATCGGGCCGTTGTCGTCGATGGTGATGTGCCCGAACTCGCCGGCCGCGCCCGTTCGACCGTGGAAGACGCGCCCGTCGACGATCAGGCCGCTTCCGACGCCGTGCGAGACCTTGAGGTAGGCGACGTGCCGTTTGCCCCGGGCGGCGCCGTGCCGCAGCTCGGCCAGCGCGCCGAGGTTGGAGTCGTTGTCCACCTGGACGGGCACGCCGAGCCGGCGCTCGAGCACCTCGGGGACGGACACCCCGTCCCAGCCGCGGAGCACGCCCACCGACACGATCCGGCCGGTGACCGGGTCGACGGGGGCCGGCACCCCCACCCCGACGGCGAGCACCTCGGACATGGTGGCGCCGACCGAGTCGACGAGCTCGGTGAGCAGCAGCGACGCGCGCTCCAGGCCGGCGTCGGCGCGGTGGTCCGGCGGCAGCGGCATGCGCTGGTCGGCGACGACGCGCTGGGCGACGTCGGCGATCGTGACCCGCAGCGACCGGGAGCCGAAGTGGATGCCGCCGACCAGTCCGAGGTTGCGCGCGAGGGTGACCTGCTGGGCCCGGCGACCGCTGCGGGAGGTGGGTGCCGTGGCGAGCACGCCGGCGCCGGTGAGCTCCTTGACGATGTTCGACACCGTGGCGGGTGACAGCCCCGTGACACCGGCCAGCTCGACCTGCGTGAGTGAGCCACGCTGCTGGACGGCACTCACGATCCGGGCCCGGTTGGCTTCACGGAGTGAAGATTGCGATCCCGGGGTCACTCTCTCAGTGCCCACGTAGCCGAGGATACAGGCGCCACGACCCCGATCCGCACGCCGCGCACCACCCACGCAGATGCGTTCGAGAGGTGACGGCACCGGCGTCCTGATTACGGCGACGGCCGCCGCCCGCGGGGTGCGGGCGGCGGCCGTCGAGGTCGTGCGGCGCGGGCGTCAGCCCAGGCGCGCGGCCAGGTTCTCGTCGAGGGCCGCGAGGAAGCCCTCGGTGGTCAGCCACTCCTGCTCCGGGCCGACCAGGAGCGCGAGGTCCTTGGTCATCTTGCCGCTCTCGACCGTCTTCACGACGACGTCCTCGAGCGTCTCGGCGAACTGGGTCACCTCGGGGGTGCCGTCCAGCTTGCCGCGGTGCTTGAGGCCGCCGGTCCACGCGAAGATCGACGCGATCGGGTTGGTCGACGTCGGCTTGCCCGCCTGGTGCTGGCGGTAGTGCCGGGTGACGGTGCCGTGCGCGGCCTCGGCCTCGACGGTCTGGCCGTCCGGGGTCATGAGGACGGAGGTCATCAGGCCGAGCGAGCCGAAGCCCTGCGCGACGGTGTCCGACTGGACGTCGCCGTCGTAGTTCTTGCAGGCCCAGACGTAGCCGCCCTCCCACTTCATGGCCGAGGCGACCATGTCGTCGATGAGGCGGTGCTCGTAGGTGAGGCCGGCCTCGGCGAACGCTGCGGCGTACTCGGCGTCGAAGACCTCCTGGAACAGGTCCTTGAACCGGCCGTCGTAGGCCTTGAGGATCGTGTTCTTGGTGGACAGGTACACGGGGTACTTCCGCTGCAGGCCGTACGCGAACGAGGCGCGCGCGAAGTCGCGGATCGACTCGTCGAAGTTGTACATGGCCATGGCGACGCCGCCGCGGTCCGGGTACGTCACGACCTCCTGGCGGATCGGCTCGGAGCCGTCCTCCGGCGTGAAGGTCAGGGTCAGCGTGCCCGCGCCCTTGACCACGAAGTCGGTCGCCTTGTACTGGTCGCCGTGGGCGTGGCGGCCGATGATGATCGGCTTGTTCCAGCCCGGCACCAGGCGCGGGATGTTGCTGATGATGATCGGCTCGCGGAAGACCACGCCACCGAGGATGTTGCGGATCGTGCCGTTCGGGGAGCGCCACATCTTCTTGAGGCCGAACTCCTCGACCCGGGCCTCGTCCGGGGTGATCGTCGCGCACTTGACGCCGACGCCGTGCTCCTTGATCGCGTGCGCCGCGTCGACCGTGACCTGGTCGTCCGTCGCGTCGCGGTTCTCGATCGACAGGTCGTAGTAGCGCAGGTCGATGTCGAGGTACGGATGGATCAGGCGGTCCTTGATGAACTGCCAGATGATCCGCGTCATCTCGTCACCGTCGAGCTCGACGACCGGTCCAACCACCTTGATCTTCGCCATGCGGGCCAGATTACTTGACGTCGAGAGACTTCGCGGGCGGGCCGGCCGCGAACCGGCCCGCATCCAGGCGACGCACAGCGATCGGTGGCATGCTCGAACCGTGTGCCCGACCGGGCGGCGCGCTGCGCGCCCGCAGGTCGGACCCGGTGCGGGGCCGCCGAACGGCGCGGCCCGCGCCCGTCATCGCACCCGGACGAACGGATGATCATGTCGCAGGACAAGCCCGAGCCCGACGAGGCCCCGGACGCCCCCACCGGCGCGACCGACCCGCAGCAGGGCACCCCGGCCGAGCCCACGGCCCCGGCCGCCCCCGTGACCCCGACGCCGTCCGCGCCGCCCGCCGGCTCGGCCGTCCCCGCGCCGGCGCCGGCGAGCGCCCCG
>NZ_JAGXJG010000384.1:0-250 GCF_019091725.1 Cellulomonas sp. GbtcB1
GCTCCTGCCGGGGCAGTTCTGGAAGGTGGGGGCGGGCGTCGACGAGCGCGGTCGACTCGTGGTGACGGGGTACGTGCTCGGGCTGGACGCGTCCCTGCCGAGCGTGCTCGCCGAGGCGTCGTTCGGCGCCTACCGGACGTTCCAGGTGCCGGGGTCGATGATCGGCGCGCTGACCGGGCTGGACCTGGCGGCGTACGCGGCGGCCGACCCCCTCGGCACCGGCCAGGCGGCCGTCGCGGCGCACGAGCTG
>NZ_JAGXJG010000385.1:0-250 GCF_019091725.1 Cellulomonas sp. GbtcB1
ACGGCGGTGGGGGTGCCGGGGGCCGCGTCATCGCCCGAGGACTGCTGCGACGCCGTGGCGCCCGACATGATCGCGGCCGGGTCGACCGTGATCTCGCCGACGTCGATCCCGAGGGCGGAGGACGTCTGCGAGGCGTCCTGCCGGGTCACGGTCGCGGTGCCCTCATCGGTGGTCGTGGTGGTGCACGAGCCGGAGGACTGCGCCGACTCGGTGGCGAGGCAGAGGCTCAGGCCGCCCAGGCTGATCGGCG
>NZ_JAGXJG010000386.1:0-250 GCF_019091725.1 Cellulomonas sp. GbtcB1
GCGAAGGCGGCCACCCTGCGCGACGGCGTCGGCGCCCCGCCGCCCGGGACGCACGACCTGCCCGGCCACGGGCCCGCCACGCGGGTGGACGCGGAGCTGGCCCCCAGCCCGTACCTGGCAAACTGACCTGCATGGCTCGACCGACTCCTCTCTCCGGCTTCCCCGAGTGGCTCCCCGACGGCCGCGTGGCCGAGCAGCACGTGCTCGACACGCAGCGGCGCACCTTCGAGCTGCCCGGGTTCGCCGGGAT
>NZ_JAGXJG010000387.1:0-249 GCF_019091725.1 Cellulomonas sp. GbtcB1
CAGCACCGCGTCGGGGCGGCCCGGGTCCAGGGCGGCCGCCCGGACGCCCGCCGGCAGGTCGAGCGCGTCGACGTCCCGCCGCCACAGGTCGCCGATCACGACCGGGCCGCGCAGCGCCGCGATCCGGCGCACCGCCTACGCGGCGAGGACGATCGCGTTCCGGCTCCCCCACGGGCCCGAGCCGTGGCCCGGCGTGCCGACGACCCACAGCCGCCGGCCGGCGCCGCCCTTCTCCCCCACGGCGAGCGT
>NZ_JAGXJG010000388.1:0-249 GCF_019091725.1 Cellulomonas sp. GbtcB1
CAGCGCGTGGTCCTTCAGCGCGGCGAACTCCTCCGCGCTGATAGCGCCCTCGTCCAGCAGCGCTTTGGCCTGCGCGATCTGCTGGCCCGGGGACCCAGAGCCGGCGACCTCCCGGATGTAGGCGTCGCCCGCCTTCCGCGCCGGCACCGCGGCCCGGGTGCTGCGCTCGGCCATCCCGCGCCCACGCCCGATCAGGTACACCAGCGCGGTCACGGACGGCAGCACCAGCAGGAAGATCAGCCCGACCGC
>NZ_JAGXJG010000389.1:0-249 GCF_019091725.1 Cellulomonas sp. GbtcB1
AGTTCCTGACCGGGTTCCTGCTGGCGGTCCCGTTCCAGCAGCGGTTCCTCGACCTGGGCGACTACCAGAAGACCGTCTACCTGGTGCTGGTCGTGCTGGCCCTGACCGCGGCCGCGTTCATCGTGGCGCCGGTCTCGCTGCACCGGATCCTGTTCCGGCGGCACCTGAAGCGCGAGCTCGTGGTCTCGGCGGGCCGGATGGCGCAGACGGGGCTCGCGGCGCTGGCGCTGGTCCTCGGCGGCTCGGCGC
>NZ_JAGXJG010000390.1:0-249 GCF_019091725.1 Cellulomonas sp. GbtcB1
CGCGCTGGGGTCGACCCCGGTGCTGGACGCGTCGGTACAGGTGCGGCTCGCGGACTGGGTCCGGGCGGGCGGGCGGCTGCTGGTCCACGGGCCGGTGCCGTCGCTCGACCCGCTCGGCGAGCCGTGCACGGTGCTGCTCGACGTGCTGGGCGTGACGGCCGGGGCGCGGGCGGGGTCGTCGGCGACGCGGTTCCCGTCGGTCACGCCGGCGGACGACCGGCTGCCGCTCGCCGAGGTGCGGGCGGGGTT
>NZ_JAGXJG010000391.1:0-249 GCF_019091725.1 Cellulomonas sp. GbtcB1
GGTCGGTCTTGGAGACGATGATCTCCTCGGGCCCGAAGGCCCGCTCGACACCGGTCGTCCGCACCCCTCGTCGCCCCCGCACGGGTCCTGACCGCCGGCCGCTGCCGCGACGGTTCGCGGCCTCAGTGGGCGACATGCCCCCCGGATCGGTCCGGCTCGTCGGGTTCTGACCGGTTCGTCCGGCTCGATCTGGGGGAAGCGCTCGCCCGTCCGGGTGGTACTCCCGTCAGCGCTCCTCGACCGGGACGA
>NZ_JAGXJG010000392.1:0-249 GCF_019091725.1 Cellulomonas sp. GbtcB1
TGCAACAATGAGGTAGATTTTTGTTGCAGCCATGTGATTCCAAAACTTAGGAGAAAAGGGTAGAAAACAAGAGAAAGAAAGGGAAGAAAATAAGAACAATGTAGAGAGACTGTTCTTAATCATCTAGTAGTGTTATCATTTCAGGTTAGATCAGATCTATAGTAGATTCTTGCTATGATTACTTGGGAAGAATTTAGATATTATGCACAATGACGTGATCCTTGTATCTCAGTTATTCTCTTATGATTA
>NZ_JAGXJG010000004.1:0-124958 GCF_019091725.1 Cellulomonas sp. GbtcB1
GCACCCGCCGCACCCGCGGCGCCGGCACCACCCGCCCCGGGCCCGGCAGCGCCCGCGCCCGTCGCACCCGCCGCCCGGCCCGCGCGCTCCGCCCGCGCCGCGTCCGCCACCGTCGTGGCCGCACCCCGCAACGGCTCCCCGCCCGTGAGGACGAGCGCGTCGAGCTGCGCCGTGTACCGGGCCGCCTCCCCCGCCAGCAGCCCGCGCACCCGGGCGTCGAGCCGCTCCCGCGCCTCCGCGGTCAGCCGGCGCACGGCGTCGTCGCCGAACACCGCCTCGAGCAGCTTCTGCGCGACCACGGCCGTGCCGCCCGCGATGCCGACCTCGACCCCGGTGAGCCCGCCGGTCGAGGCGAACGCCAGCACCATGAGGCTCACGCCCAGCGCGTTCACCCCGAACGACAGCGCCCGGGCGGTGCCGCGCCGCTGCGCGCCCTGCTCGCCGACCAGCGCCAGCACGTCCGCCTGCCACGCGCGGATCTCCCGGTCCACGTCGGCCCGCAGCGTCGCGGACGACCGGGACAGGCCGAGGTCCGGCAGCAGCCCGGCGCCGGACGGGTCACCGCGCCACGCGGCGTGGGTGCGCTCGGCCGCCGCGTCGGCGGCGTCCAGGACGACGGCGGCCAGGCCGTGCGCGATCGCCTGCTCGACGGGCGCCGGTGCGGCGGGCCGGCCCCGCAGGAATCCGACGACCGCGTCCCGCACGCGCCCCACCCCGCGCTCGACCGAGCGCAGCAGGTCGCCCGTGCCGACGAGCTCCTGCCAGCGGGCCAGCACCTCACCGCGGAGCATCTCGCCGTCCGACGTCGCCGCGCCGACCTGCGCCGCCGCCTCGGCGTAGGCGCGCTCGACGGCGTCCCGCAGCCGCGCCGCCGCGACCACCTGCTCGTCGGCCGCCCGCGCGAGCGCAAGCCCGCGACCGGCCAGGTCGTCGACGACGCCGTCCCGGGTCGCGACCGCGACCGCGCGCCGGGCGGCCGCGTCGCCGCCGAGGTCCGACAGCCACGCCGCGACCGGCCCGACCGCGTCCTCCGGCAGCAGGCCGTCCGGGCCCACGCCCTCCGCGACCGCGAACAGCGGGGCGCCGGCCAGGCCGTTCGCGTCCAGCATCCGGCGCAGGTCCTCGACCGCCGCCTCGGACCCGGGGTCGACCCGGTCGACGACGAGCGCGACCTGGGCGTGCCGCTCGGCGGCGGTGTGCAGCAGGTCCCACGGCACCGCGTCCGCGTACCGGGCGGCGGTCGTGACGAACAGCCACAGGTCCGCCGCGGCGAGCAGCTGGGCCGCGAGCCGGCGGTTCGCCTCCTCGACCGAGTCGACGTCCGGCGCGTCCAGCAGCGCCAGTCCGCGGGGCAGCGCCGGGCTGGGGGCCAGCCGGACCGCCGCGGCCCCGGGCTCGGCCGCACCGGGGTCCCCGGCCGCACTCCCGTCCGCCCCGCGGTCCCCCGCCAGGCGCGCGAGGCCCGGCAGCACCCGGTCCCCGGCGAACCAGCCCGCGTCCAGCGGGTGGTGCACGAGCACCGGCGAACGCGTCGTCGGCCGCAGCACGCCGGGGTCGCTGACCCGCTCGCCGAGCAGCGAGTTCACCAGCGTCGACTTCCCGGCCCCGGTGGAGCCGCCGACCACGACCAGCAGCGGCGCCCCGGCCGAGCGGAGTCGCGGCAGCAGGTAGTCGTCGAGCTGGTCGAGCGCGGCCCGGCGGTCACCGCGGGCCTGCGCGGCGCCGGGGGCGTCGAGCGGCAGCGCGAGGTCGCGCAGCCGGGCACGAAGCCGGTCGAGGGCGTCCGCGAGCGCGGCGTCCGCGCCGGTCACCGCGCCGGCGGCGGGCGGGGGCGTGTCGTCGGCCATGGCGCCCATCCTGCCGTCCGCCGACCCTCCCCGCCCTCCCGCGGGGTACCCACGCACCGGGACGACGAGTCGGCCGGGCGGTGCCGGGCTATGCCAGACGTGCCCGAGCCGGGCGGTGCCAGGCGTGCCCGAGCCGGGCGGTGCCGGGCGGCGCTCGGCGGTGCAGTGTGGCGGACCGGGCCGTCCCGGGCCGGTCCCGGTCCGTCTCCGGCCGTCCCGGGCCCGCCGGGCCCTGGCGCAGCGACGGGCGGCGCCCCCCCGGGGGGGGGGGGGGGCGGGGGGGGGGGGGGGGGGGGGCGCCGGCCCGCGGGGGGGTGGGGGGCGGCCGGCGTGGGGGGGGCCGGCGCCCCCCGGGCCCGGCCCGGCCCCGCCCCCGCCCCCCCGGGCCCCGGCGGCCCCGGGCGCGGGGCCGCCCCCCCCCCCGGGGGGGGGGGCGCCGGCCGTTGCGGGTGGTGCAGAGTCGCTCAGTCGCGCGTGAGCTTGCGGTACGTCACGCGGTGCGGGCGGGCGGCGTCGGCGCCGAGCCGGGCCACCTTGTTCTCCTCGTAGGAGGCGAAGTTGCCCTCGAACCAGTACCAGCTCGCCGGGTTCTCCTCGGTGCCCTCGTACGCCAGGATGTGCGTCGCCACCCGGTCGAGGAACCACCGGTCGTGGGACACCACGACGGCGCAGCCGGGGAACTCCAGCAGGGCGTTCTCCAGCGAGCCGAGGGTCTCGACGTCGAGGTCGTTGGTGGGCTCGTCGAGCAGCAGCAGGTTGCCGCCCTGCTTGAGGGTGAGCGCGAGGTTGAGGCGGTTGCGCTCACCACCGGACAGCACGCCCGCGGGCTTCTGCTGGTCCGGGCCCTTGAAGCCGAACGAGGCGACGTAGGCGCGGGACGGCATCTCGACGTTGCCGACCTTGATGAAGTCGAGCCCGTCGGACACGACCTCGAACAGCGTCTTCTTGGGGTCGATGCCGCCGCGCGACTGGTCGACGTAGGACACCGACACCGTCTCGCCGACCTTGAGCGAACCGCCGTCGAGCGGCTCCAGGCCCACGATCGTCTTGAACAGCGTGGTCTTGCCGACGCCGTTCGGGCCGATGACGCCGACGATGCCGTTGCGCGGCAGCGTGAAGCTCAGGCCGTCGATGAGGACGCGGTCGCCGAAGCCCTTCTCGAGCTTCTCGGCCTCCAGCACGACGCTGCCCAGGCGCGGGCCCGGCGGGATCTGGATCTCCTCGAAGTCGAGCTTGCGGGTCCGGTCGGCCTCCGCCGCCATCTCCTCGTAGCGGGCCAGACGGGCCTTCGACTTGGCCTGGCGGCCCTTCGCCGAGGAGCGCACCCACTCGAGCTCGTCCTTGAGGCGCTTGGCGAGCTTGGCGTCCTTCTTGCCCTGCACCTCCATGCGGGCGGCCTTCTTCTCCAGGTAGGTGGAGTAGTTGCCCTCGTACGGGTACAGCCGGCCGCGGTCGACCTCGCAGATCCACTCCGCGACGTGGTCCAGGAAGTACCGGTCGTGGGTGACCGCCAGGACGGCGCCGGGGTAGGTCGCGAGGTGCTGCTCGAGCCAGAGCACGCTCTCGGCGTCGAGGTGGTTGGTGGGCTCGTCGAGGAGCAGCAGGTCGGGCTTCTCGAGCAGGAGCTTGCAGAGCGCGACGCGGCGGCGCTCACCACCGGAGAGCACGGTCACGTCGGCGTCCGGCGGCGGGCAGCGCAGGGCGTCCATCGCCTGCTCGAGCTGGGCGTCGAGGTCCCACGCGTCGGCGGCGTCGATGGCCTCCTGGAGCTGACCCATCTCGGCCAGCAGCGCGTCGAAGTCCGCGTCGGGCTCGGCCATGAGGGCGGAGATCTCGTTGAACCGGTCGATCTTGCCCTTGATCTCGGCGACGCCCTCCTGGACGTTGCCGAGCACGGTCTTCTCCTCGTTCAGCGGCGGCTCCTGCTGGAGGATGCCGACCGTGAAGCCGGGGCTGAGGCGCGCCTCGCCGTTGGAGGGCTGGTCCAGCCCGGCCATGATCTTGAGGATGGTCGACTTGCCCGCGCCGTTCGGCCCGACGACGCCGATCTTGGCGCCGGGCAGGAAGTTCAGCGAGACGTCGTCGAGGATGACCTTGTCGCCGTGCGCCTTCCGCGCCTTGTACATGCTGTAGATGAACTCAGCCACTGGCTTCTCGTCCGCCTCGGGGTCGTCGGTTCCGGTGTCGCGCGCGCCGGGCGACCTCGCGGTGCCGGGCGACGGCGCGATCCCCCAGCCTAGGCGATCCCGGCCCGTCGGACCGCGCCGTCGCCGTGAGCAGCCGCCCGGCGGTGCGCCTCAGGCCGTGAGCCGCTCCGCCCGGGCGAGCTCGTCGCCCAGCGGGTCGTCGTCCGGCAGCTCGACCGCCAGGCTGAGGTCGACCGGGGCGGGCTCGCCGGCGGGCGTCCCCAGCGCGTCGACCACACCGTCCCGGCCCTCGCCCGCACCGTCCCGGCCCTCGCCCGCATCGCCCGGTCCGCCGTCCTCGTCCGGCCCGCCGGGCCCGCCCGGTCCGCCCGGACCGCGCGTCGCGTGCACCGTCCGCGTGAACCGCGTCGTCCCGCGGGACAGGTCGTGCCCCACCGCGTCCGCCGTCAGCTCGGCCGTCGTCCGCGGCCGGCCGTCGGGCGCCACCCAGTCGACCAGCCGGAGCCGGCCGTGCACGACCACGGGCTCCCCGCGGCGCACCGCGTCCGCGACGTTGAGCGCGAGGTGCCGGAACGTCTTCACCGTGAACCAGCTGGTGTCGGCGTCGACGTACCCGTCCTGGTCGCGGTCGTACACGCGCGGGGTGCTGGCCAGCCGGAACTTGGTGAACGGCACCTGCCCGTCGTCGCCGAGGTAGCGGACCGGGTCGCTGCCGACCCAGCCGACCACCGTGACCGTGAGCTCGTTGACCGCCATGCGTCCTCCTGGTGCCCGGGGCCGGCGCCCGTGCGGGCCGGCCGTGGGCACGACGCTGCCGGGTCCCGCGCCGACCGCGCGCGGCACCCGTGCCGGACCTGGGGACGACGCGCGGCACCGAGGCCTGTGGTCGGCTCGGCACCCCGTGATCCCGGGGCTGCACCGCCGTGACCGGCCGGCACCGCCCTGGCCCGCCGGAACCACCGTGGCCCGCCTGCGGCCCGTCGCCGCCCGGACGTCAGGCCCACCGGGGCGACCGCCGCGCAGCCCTCAGGCCTCTCGCGCCCCCGCGGCCAGCTCCCGGACCCGCCGGTGCTCCGCGAGCACGGCCGTCGTCGGCTCCGCCAGGCACCGCCGCGCGACGCCCTCCAGCGCCTCGCGCCCGTCCCGGCGCACCCGCTCGGCCCGCCGGGTCGCCGCCGCGCGCCGCGCCCGCACCGCGAGCCACGCGCACAGCACCGCCAGCACCGCGAGACCCGCAGCGAGCGGCCAGCCCAGCCGGAGCAGGTCCTCGGGGCCGGTGCCCGACCCCCACGTGCGCCACGCGCCCGCGCCGGCCGCCGCGACCGCGCCGACGCCGAGCACCACGGCCAGCACCAGCAGGGTCACCGCGAGCCGCGACCGCCGGGTCACGACCGCCACCCGGGACAGCGCCTCGTCCGCGGCCGACCGGATCTCGTCGGTCGGGGCGAGCGCGCCGCGCACCGCCTCGACCCAGCGCCGCGGCAGCCGGGCCGTGACCGCGTCGGTCCACTGGCTGCGCGCCAGCGCGACGGCGCCCTCCTGCACGGAGACGAGCTCGGGCACCGTCGTCGCGCTGCCCCGCACCACCGCGGCGACCGCGTCGGCGAGCGCCGGCAGCCCCGCCGCGTGCGCCAGCGTCACCGCCACGGGGGTCACGTCGAGCGCGTCCGCCGGGGGCTCGGCGTCGCCGACCTCGCCCTGCACGAGCCGCGCCGCGTCGGTGATCTCGGCGGACGCGCGCCGCGCCGCGAGGCTCTGCCGCCCGACGACCTCGGCCAGCGTGTCCCGCATCTCCGCGACGCCCTCGCCGGTGCGCGCGGACGTCGTGCGCACCTCGACGCCCGTCAGCCCGTCGGCCGCGAGGAGCCGGCCGACGTCGGTCGCCAGTGCCTCCCGCTGCTCGGGCGGCACCGTGTCGACCTGGTTGAGCACGACGAGCATCGCGCCCTCGTGGCCCACGAGCCCGCGGAGGTAGCCGGAGTGCAGCGAGTCGTCGGCGTACTTCTGCGGGTCGACGACCCAGATCAGCAGGTCGGCCATCGGCAGCAGCCGGTCGACGGCCTCGCGGTGCGCGTCCTCGATCGAGTCGTGGTCCGGCAGGTCGAGCAGCACGAGGCCGCGCAGCGGCGCCTCGGTGTCCCCGTCGAGGGCGCTCTCCCGCTCGATCCGGCGGTCCTCGGCGACCTCGAGCCAGTCGAGGAGCTTCTCGCCGCCCCCTCCCCACACGCACGCCGTGGGCTGCGAGGTGGTCGGCCGCTTCACGCCGACCTCGGCGAACTCGAGGCCGCAGATCTCGTTGAACAGGCTCGACTTCCCGGAGCCGGTGCCGCCGAGCAGCGCGACGACGGTGTGGTCGACGCCGAGGGCGAGCCGGGTCCGCACCTGGTCGCCGATCCCCCGGACCCGGGTCGCGACCGCGGGGTCGACGCGGTCGCCGCCCACCGCGAGCGCCTCGTCCAGCCGGGTCAGCCGCTTGGTGAGCGCCGCGGTGTCGCTGCGCGGGTCGGTCATGTCAGCCCCTTGATCACGGCCAGCCGCAGCCGCAGCGTCGACGCGGCGTCGGGTGCGAGCGCCGGGCGGTCGAGCACGGCGACGGCCGCGTCCCGCTCGCGCTCGGCCTGGTCGGCGGCGTGCTGCGCGAGCCGGTCGCGGAGGGTCGCCGCCACGGCGGTGCCGCGGTCGCCGAGCAGGTCGACCAGCATCCGGTCGGCGGGCTCCAGCCCCGCGGCCGAGGCCAGCGCCAGCGCCGCCAGCCCCTCGTCCCCGAGCGCGCGCTGCGCGGCGGCGGCCCGCTTGGCGGCCTTCGCGGCGGCGCGCTTCGCGGCCCGGTCGTCGGCGGCGGGCGCGGGGGCGGTGTCGTCGGCGGTCAGCACCTCGACGGCGGCGCCGACCCAGTCCCGGGCGGCGCGCTCGACCTCGCGCGGCCGGTCGGCGGCGCGGTCCGTGGCCGACCAGTCGCCGGCGAGCGTCGTGGCGCCCGCGGGACCCGACGCCAGCGCGTCGCGCAGCGCGGTCTCGGTCGCGGCGCCGACAGCGGCGAGCGTGGAGCTCGCCGAGGAGACCAGGTCCTGCACCAGCGGCATGACCGCGGCCGCGCGGTCCCGCCCGGCGCGGCGCGACCGGTCCACCCGGCCGCCGCCCTTGAGCACGTCCGCGAGCGCCGCACCGGGCGCCGTGAGCTCGGTCCAGCGCGCCTGGACCGTGCCCTGCGCGACGGCGCCTCGGGTGATCGTGCGCCGCGCGTCCTCGGCCGGCGCGCGCACCGCGTCGTCCAGCGCGGTGCGCACCGCCGTCGCGGCCTCGGCCTGGCGGTCGACCGCCTCGATCAGCTCGTCGACCCACGGCCGCAGGGCGGTGAACGACCCGCGCAGCGTCCGGGCCACCACCGTCCGCGCCCGGTCGGCGCCCGCGAGCATCGTCAGCCAGCGCGAGATCGGCGCGACCAGCGGCGGGTCCATGAGCCCCTCGTGCGGGCCGAGGTCCGGGACCACGAACAGCGGGGACCCCTGCATCCCGTGCGAGCGCAGCCGGTCGAGGAGGTCGCCGCGCACCGTGGGCAGCGACGCCGGGTCGACGCGGTTCAGCACCATCGCCACGGACGCGCCGCGCTCGGTCGCGCCGGTGAGCACCCGCCACGGGAGCGCGTCGCCGTACCGGGCCGCGGTCGTGACGAACAGCCACAGGTCCGCCGCCTCGAGCAGCCGGTGCGCCGAGCGCCGGTTCGCCTCCTCGACCGAGTCGACGTCCGGGGCGTCCATCAGGGCGATGCCGCGGGGCACCTGCTCCGAGGCGACGATCTCCACCGCGTCGGTGACCGGGTGCTCGCGCACCAGCTCGGCGTCGTCCGGGTGGTGCACCAGGACCGGACGCCGGGTGGTCGGCCGCAGCACGCCGGCGGTCGTCACCTCGGTCCCGACCAGCGAGTTCACCAGCGTGGACTTGCCCGCCCCGGTCGACCCCGCGACCACGACGATCGCCGGCGCCGACAGCTGCCGCAGGCGCGGGACCAGGTGGTCCGCGAGCTGGTCGACCAGCCGGGTCCGGGACGCGCGCGCGGTGCCGACGCCGGGCACGTCCAGGGGGAACTCGGTGGCCCGCACGTCGCGCAGGAGGTCGGTCAGGGCGTCGAGCAGGGACGTCGCGGCGAGCGGCCGGTCGAGGACGTCCCGCGCCGCCGAGCTCTCCGCCTGCACGTTCACGCCGTCATCCTCTCGTGTGAACGGGGAGGCGGCCAAACGTCCGCGCCGTGTGACCTGCGGCGACTTCTGCGAGTGGCCCGCCGAGGGGCGCCGGACCGGGCCGCGGCGGGCGCGTACCCTGGGGTCCGCCCGGTCGCGCGCCCCGTCGCGCGGCGGCCGGCGACGCCTCCATAGCTCAATGGATAGAGCAACGGCCTTCTAATCCGTCGGTTGCAGGTTCGAGTCCTGCTGGGGGCACCCCGAGACCCCGCCGCCGCGCGTGCGCGCCCGTCGCCCGCGCGCCACACTGCGACCATGCCGCAGCCGGTCCGGGTCCACGTCCTCGGCCGCGACGTGGTCGTGGAGCGGCCGTGGGCGTCGGCGCCGCGCGTCCTCGCCGACGGCGCGGAGCTGCCGCGGGACCGGTTCGGGCGGTACCGGCTCGCGGCGTCCGACGGCGAGCGGGTCGTCACGACCTCGTTCGACTGGCGGGGACTGCTGCCGGTGCTGGAGGTCGGGGACGAGCGGGTGCCGCTGGACCGGCCGCTCCCCCGGGGCGCGTGGCTGCTGCTGGCGCCGCTCCTGCTGCTGTCGCTGGCCGGCGGCGGCGTGGGGGCCGGGCTCGGCGTCGGGGCGGCGTGGGCCGCGGCCCGCCAGCTCCGCCGGGCGACGACCCCGGCGCGCGGCTGGGCGGGAGCGCTGTGCGCAGTCGCCGCGGCCGTGCTGCTGTACGTCGCGGTCGTGGCGCTGCTCCGCGCGGTGTTTTGAGCGCGCGAGGCGCCGGGCGCCCTACGAACACGCCGCGCGCCCCGCAGCCCGCACCCCGCGAGTGCGCACGCGACGCGTCGAGTGCCTATCCACTGGATAGGCACTCGACGCGCCGGATAGGCGGTCGACGACGCGCCTCCCGCTCAGCGCACCTCGAACGCCGCCCGCAGCAGGTCCGCGTCCCGCGAGGACCGGCCCACCAGGACGTCGAACCGGCCCGGCTCCACGACCCGCCGCCCCGCGGCGTCGACGATCGTGCAGTCCGCCACCGCGAGCTCGACGGCCACCTCGACCGACGCCCCGGGCGCGACGTCCGCCTGGGCGTACGCCTTGAGCTCCTTGTCCGCCCAGGACACCGAGGTCACCGCGTCGGACACGTAGAGCTGCACGGTCTCCCGCGCCGGCCGCGTCCCGGTGTTGGTCAGGGTCACCGTCGCCCGCACCGTGTCCCCGACGCCCGCGACGGACCGGTCCAGCCGCAGGTCCGCGTACTCGACCGTGGTGTACGACAGCCCCTCGCCGAACACGAACGCCGGCTCCTGCGTGAGGTCGGCGTACCGGTCGCCGTGCTGGCCGCGGATCTGGTTGTAGTACGTCGGCTGCTGGCCTGCGTGCCGCGCGAACGAGATCGGCAGCCGCCCGGACGGCTCGGTGAGCCCGAGCAGCACCTCGGCGACCGCCTGCCCGCCCTGCATGCCGGGGTTGGCGACCCAGAGCACCGCGTCGGCCGACGCGACCGACGGCGGCAGCACCAGCGGCTTGGACGCGAGCAGCACCACGACGAGCGGCTTCCCGGTGGCGGCCAGGGCGTCGAGCAGGGCGTTCTGCCCGCCGACGAGCTCCAGCGTGGCCGTCGACCGGCCCTCGCCGACGAGCTGGATCTGGTCGCCGACGACCGCCACGACGTAGTCCGTGTCCTCGGCCGCCGCGACGGCCTCGGCGATCTGCGCCGCGTCCGGCTCGACCGGGACGCCGATCTTCGGCCGCGGCTGGCCGTCGGGGTAGAGCTCCCCCGCCGGGTCCGGCACCAGGTCGAGGACGTCGGCACCCCGGCTGTGCGAGACGGCCCAGCCGACCGGCGCCGCGGCCCGCAGGCCGTCGAGGATCGTCACGATCATGTCCCGCGGGTGGCCGTCGGGCAGCCAGTCGGCCTGGCCGGAGTTGCCCGCCCAGTCGCCGAGGTGCGCCTCGTGGTCGTCCGCGAGCGGGCCCACGACCGCCACGCGGCGCGGGGTGTCGTCGCCGCCCGAGGCCCGCAGCGCCCCGGGCGCCGGGACCCCGCCGCCGTCGGCCGCCCGCGCGGCGGCCCCGGGCACACCCGCGAAGCCGCCGGCCAGCGGCAGCACGCCGGAGTTCCGCAGCAGCACCAGCGAGCGCCGCGCGACGTCGAGGTTGAGGTCCGCGTGCTCCGCCGCACCCACGACGGTCGCCTGCGCCGACGCGGACGGCCGGCGCGGGTCCTCGAACAGCCCCAGCCGGAACTTCAGCGTGAGGATGCGGCTCACGGCGGCGTCGAGCTCGGACTCCGCGAGCAGCCCGGTCTCGATCGCCTCGAGCGCGCCGGCGAAGAACCCCGGCGTCGTCATCACCATGTCGTTGCCGGCCTTGACCGCGGCCGCGGCGGCGTGCGCGTAGTCGGGCTGCACCTTCTGCTCCCAGACCATGCGGCCGACGTTGTCCCAGTCGGTGATGAGGGTGCCGGTGTAGCCCCACTCGCCGCGGAGCACGTCGTTCAGCAGCCAGTCGTTGACCGTGATCGGCACGCCGTCCATCGTCTGGTAGCCGAGCATGAAGGTGGCGCAGCCCTCGCGGGCCACCCGCTCGAACGGCGGCAGGAACCACGACCGGAGCTTGCGCCGGGAGATGTCCGCCTCGGACGCGTCGCGCCCGCCCTGGGTCTCGGAGTACCCGGCGAAGTGCTTGGCGGTCGCGAGGATCGCCGTCGGGTCGTCCAGGCCGGTGCCCTGGTAGCCGCGGACCATGGCGGACGCGAGCTCGCCGATGAGGAACGGGTCCTCGCCGAACGTCTCGTCCACGCGGCCCCAGCGCAGGTCGCGGGCGATGCAGAGCACCGGGCTGAACGTCCAGTGCACGCCGGTGGTGGCGACCTCGCGGGCGGTGACCCGGGCGACCTGCTCGACGAGGTCGACGTCCCAGGACGCCGCCATGCCGAGCTGGGTCGGGAAGATCGTCGACCCGACGAAGAACGAGTGCCCGTGGATGCAGTCCTCGCCGACCAGCAGCGGGATGCGCAGCCGGGTCTCGGCCGTCAGGTCGTGGGCGTGCGCGAGCCGCTCGGGCGACGCGTGCAGGATCGACCCCACGTGCTTGTGCAGGATGTCGTCCGCGTAGTCGCCCCGGGCGTCGAGCTGGAGCATCTGGCCGACCTTCTCCTCGACGGTCATCCGCGCGAGCAGGTCCTGCACGCGGTCGGCGACGGGGAGGCTGGCGTCGAGGTAGCGGACGTCGAGGGACGTGGGGTTCATGAGGTGGTCGATCCTTGCGTCGTGTGCGAGGTGACGGCGGTGACGCCGTCGGTGGTGTCGAGGCCCTTGCGCCGCATGGCGCGGGCCAGCTCTCCGGCCGAGCGCAGCCGGGGGTTGATGTACTCGTCGATGCCGAAGTTCAACAGTGCCAGGGCGACGCCGATCGCCGCGATGCAGAGCCCGGGCGGCAGGAACCACCACCACTGGTTCTGGGTGAAGGCGCCCTGGGCCGAGGCCCAGTTCAGGATGGTGCCCCAGTTGTACGCGTTGACCGGGATGACGCCGATGTAGGACAGCGTGGTCAGGCCGAGGATCGCCGCGGTGACCGACCCGACGAACGACGAGGCGATCAGGGCGGTCAGGTTCGGCAGCATCTCGACCCCGATGATCCGCCGCAGCGGTTCGCCGTTGAGCTTCGCGGCCTGCACGAAGTCGCGGTTGCGCAGCGACATCGTCTGGGCCCGCAGCACCCGCGCACCCCACCCCCAGCCGAGGATGCCGAGGATCGCGGCGACGACCCACAGCGGCGGGTTGGTGAACCGCGAGGCGATGATGATGAGGATCGGGATGCCGGGGATGACGAGGAAGACGTTCGCCAGGGCCGACAGCGCCTCGGACCGCCACCCCGGGAGGTAGCCGGCGAGGACGCCGACGACCAGGGCGATCGCCATCGAGATGAGCGAGGTCAGCGCGCCGACGACGACCACGCCGCGGGTGCCGTAGATGACCTGGCTGAGGACGTCCTCGCCGAGGTGGGTGGTGCCGAACCAGTGCGTGCCGCTCGGCGGCTGCAGCCGGGCGGTCGCGTCGATCTGCGTCGGGGAGAACGGGGCGAGCTGGTCGGCGAAGACCGCGACGAGCACGAACACCGCGAGGATCGACAGGCCGGTGAGCGACTTGGCGTTGCGGAACATCGCGAACGACGCGCCGAGCCGGGCGCCGCGGCCCCGCGGGGTGAGCTGGGTGGTCGTCATCTCTCAGGCCTCCGACTGGCGGGTACGGGGATCGAGGACCGCGTAGGCGACGTCCGCCAGGATGTTGGCGATCAGGACGGCCAGCACGATCACCAGGAAGCCGCCCTGCATGAGCGCGTAGTCCTTGGCGTTCGTGGCGTCGAGCAGCATCTTGCCGACGCCCGGGTAGGAGAAGACCTGCTCGACGATGATCGCGCCGCCGACGATGAAGCCGATCGACAGCGCGAACGACTGGATCTGCGGCAGGACGGCGTTGCGCGCGGCGTAGCGCCACAGGACGCGCCGGTTCGGCATGCCCTTGGCCTGCGCCACGGTGACGTAGTCCTCGTCGAGGACCGTGAGCATCATGTTGCGCATCCCGAGCATCCAGCCGCCGAGCGAGGCGACGACGATCGTGGCCAGCGGCAGCGTCCCGTGCCTGATCACCTCCCCCGCGAACTCCAGCGACAGGCCCGGTGTGGTGCCGATCCCGTAGGCCTTGCCGATGGGGAACCAGCCGAGCGTGACGGCGAAGACCGAGATCGCCATCAGCCCGATCCAGAAGTACGGGACGGTCGACAGGAAGGTCGTGACCGGGATGAGGGCGTCCAGGCGCGACCCGCGCCGCCAGCCGACGACCGCGCCCCCGACCGTGCCGATCAGGAACGAGATCACGGTCGCCAGCCCGATCAGGCCCACGGTCCACGGCAGCGCGTTCGCGATGACCTGGCCGACCGGCTGCAGGCCGTGGGTGATCGCGATGCCGAGGTCGCCGCGGGCGAGCATCCCGAGGTAGTCGACGTACTGCTGCCACAGCGACCGGTCGGAGTCCAGGCCGAGCAGGGCGCGCAGCGCGTCGGCCGCCTCCGGGGACATCCCGCGGTTGCGGGCGAGGTAGTTGTCGACCGCGTCGCCCTTCATCAGGCGGGGCACGAAGAAGTTGATGGTGATCGCGGCCCAGAGGGTGAACAGGTAGAACGCGACGCGCCGGCCGATGAACCGCCAGGGGACCCGGGGCCGGGACCGCTCCGCGCGGGTCGCGGTCGTCCCGTCGGCGACCACGTCGGTCTGCGGGCTGGTGGTCGTGGTCATCGCGCACCTCCGGCGCTGTCGACGAAGAAGCGCTCGGGGTCGGGGGACGCCTCGCGGAGCTCCCGGGTGTACGGGTGCTGCGGGCGCAGGATGACGTCGTCGGCCGAGCCGTGCTCGACGATCCGCCCCTGGTTGAGCACGATGATCTCGTCCGAGAAGTACCGCGCCGTGGCGAGGTCGTGGGTGATGTAGAGCACCCCGAGGCCGTCCTCGGCCTGGATGTCGGACAGCAGGGACAGCACCCCCATCCGCAGGGACACGTCGAGCATCGAGACGGGCTCGTCCGCGACGAGCAGGGCCGGGCGCGGGGCCAGGGCCCGGGCGATCGCGACCCGCTGCCGCTGGCCGCCGGACAGCTCGTGCGGCCGGCGGTCGACGACCGCGGAGTCGAGCTGGACCTTGTCCAGCAGGCGGTGCACCTCGGCGTCGACCTGGTCGGGCGGGACGACCCCGGACAGCGCGAGCGGGCGCTCCACGTGGTGCCGGATCGAGTGGTACGGGTTCAGCGACGCGAACGGGTCCTGGAACACCATCCGCAGCCGCTGGCGGTAGGCGCGCAGCGCAGCGCCCCGGGTCGGGACCGGCCGGCCGTCGAGGAGCACCTGGCCGCTGGTGGGCCGCTCCATCTGGGTGAGGATCTTGGCGACGGTCGACTTGCCGGAGCCGGACTGGCCCACCATGCCGATGGTCTGCCCGCTCGACAGCGTGAACGACACGTCGGACAGCGCGTCGATCGACCCCGCGCCGCGGACGCGGTAGGTCTTCGAGACTCCCTGGACGTCGATCGAGGTCATCGGTTCACCGCCCGCTCGGCCGTCAGCCTGGGGAACGACGACAGCAGGGTCTTCGTGTAGTCGTGCTGCGGCCGGAACCAGATGTTCGCCGCCGTGTCGAGCTCGACGATCTGCCCGGCCCGCATGATCGCGATGCGGTCGGAGATCTCGAGCAGCAGCGGCAGGTCGTGGGTGATGAAGACGACCGAGAACCCGAACGCCTCGCGCAGGCTCGTGATCTCCCGCAGGATCTCCCGCTGCACGAGCACGTCCAGCGCCGTCGTCGGCTCGTCCATGACGACGAGCTGCGGGCGCAGCGCGAGCGCCATCGCGATCATGATGCGCTGGCGCATCCCGCCGGACAGCTCGTGCGGGTAGCTCCTGCTGCGGGCCGCGCCGACCTTGACGATCTCGAGCAGCTCGGCGACCGCGGCGGTGCGCCCGGCCCGGGACATCGCGGGGCGGTGCACCTCGAAGACGTCGGCGAGCTGGGCGCCGACCGTCGCCACCGGGTTCAGGGCGCTCATCGCGCCCTGGAACACCATCGAGATCTTGTCCCACCGGAACGCGCGCAGCGCGGCGGCGTCGAGGGCGAGGAGGTCGGTGTCGGTGCCGTCGGCGTCGTGCCAGGTGACGGACCCGCCGGGGATCACGGCCGGGGGCTTGAGCAGGCGCTGGACGCCGTAGGCGAGGGTGGTCTTGCCGCAGCCGGACTCGCCGGCGAGCCCGAGGACCTCGCCCCGGTGGACGGTGAGGGACACGTCCCTGACCGCGTCCACGGGTGCGGCGGTCTCGTACCGGACCGAGAAGTCCCTCACCGACAGGAGGGGGTCGCTCATCTGGGGGGTCTCCTTGCGTGGGGGTGCCAGGGGGCGGCCACGGGCCGCCCCCTGGCACGGGGTCACTCGGTGGGCTCGAGGGTGCTCAGGACGAGGGCGACCTCGGGCTGCGTCGGGTCGGCCGAGGCGTACATGTCGTCCTCGGTCGGCCAGCCGGTGTAGCTGCGCTCGTTGAACAGGCCCAGCAGCGGGTGGGAGCCCAGCGGGATCGCGGGGACGTCCCGGACGAACGCCTGCTGCAGCGTGGTCATCGCGGCGGCGCGGTCGGCGTCGTTGTCGGTGCTCGCGTAGGTGTTCAGCGCCGCGTCGACCTCGGGGTCGCTGTACCGCCCGAAGTTGAAGTCGGCGTTCTCGACGCCGGCGTCGTCGGTCGTGATCCAGCGGGTCCCCATGATCGAGTCGTAGACGCCCCAGGCGCCCTCGCCGTCGAGCCAGTGGATGATCGCGTCGAAGTTGCCCGTCTTGCGGGCCTCGTCCCAGCCGCCCCAGTCGGGCTGGTCGATCGTGACCTCGATGCCGAGCTCCTTCAGCTGCTCGGAGATCAGCGCCTGCTCGGTGTTCCAGTCGGTCCACCCCGCGGGGACCGAGATCGAGAAGGTCACCGGCTCGCCGTCCGGGTCCACCAGCTTGTCGCCGACGCCCGTGTAGCCGGCGTCCTCCAGGATGGACTCCGCCTTGTCGAGGTCGACCTCGTAGGTCTCCCCTGCGAACTCGTCGACGACGTCCGGCTCCAGCGACGGGCCGAGGCCGGTCACCGAGTCGACGACGGCCGACGCGCCCTCGCGGGCGATCTCGACGTAGGCGTCGCGGTCGATGGTCCACGCGAGCGCCTCGCGCAGCGCCACGTCGTCGAACGGCTTGCGGGTGAGGTTGAGGAACAGCGTCCCCGCGCCGGCGGTCGGGGTGACCAGGTAGCGGTTGGCCGGGTCCTTGTCGAGGAAGGTCTCCTGGACCTGCGGCAGGAACGCCTGCGCCCAGTCCGCCTCGCCGGTGGTCAGGGCCGTGGCCAGCGCGGAGTTGTCGCCGTAGGAGACGTAGTGCAGCTCGGGGACCGCCAGCTCCCCGTCCCAGTAGTCCGGGTTGGCCGTGAGCGTCACGGACTCCGTCGACCAGCTGGACAGCACGTACGGGCCGGTCCCGATGGCCTCGCCCTCGCCGGTGAGCGCCGCGGTCGAGGGGTCGTCCAGGGTGTCCCAGATGTGCTTCGGGACGATCGGGACGTGCAGCACCGTGCCCCGCTTGACGAACTTGGAGTTGCCGAACGTCAGGGTCGCCGAGTCGCCGTCGACCTCGGCGCCCAGGTAGTCCAGCGCGGCGGTGTCGGTGAGCCGGCCGTCGAGGTACATGTCGAACGTGCCGACGATGTCGTCGATGGTGAACGGCTCGCCGTCCTGCCAGGTGACCCCCTCGCGCGCCGTGACCGTGAGCTCGGTGTAGTCCGCGTTCCACTCCACGCTCGAGGCGAGCCGCGGGGTGACGACGGTCGGGTCCGCGGTGTTGACCAGCGCCATGGTCTCGAACATGGCGTAGCGGTAGCCGTACATGCTGGCCGAGCTGTCCCCGAGGAACGGGTTGTTCGACTCGGTGGTGATGGCGCCGTCGGGCTTCGCGATGGTCAGCGCGGCACCGGACCCGCCGGTCGAGCTGCTCTCCCCGCCCCCCGAGTCTCCGGAGCAGGCGGTCAGCGCCAGCGCGGCGGCCAGGCCGAGCGCGATCGCCGGGAACTTCACCCTCATGGTTTCTCCTTCGAAACGAGACGCCCGCGCGGGCGTCTGTGAGGTCGCGCCGCGTCGTCGCGATCGCGCTGGCCGGAACGTTACTACACTGTCAGTAAGTCGTTTCCAGCCCTGCGCCCGAGCCGTGACCAAGTCGTGACCCCGGGGGTCGGGGCTGCGGTCGGCGCCACTAGGGTTGGCCGCGCGTCGAGGGGCGCGACACGAGGATGCGAGGATCGGATGAGCACCACGAGGCACGTCCCGCGGGCCCGGCCGGAGACCCTGGCCAAGCGCACCGAGATCCTGCGCGCCGCCACCGCCACCTTCGGCGCGAAGGGGTACAACCGGGGCCCGCTCACCGAGATCGCCGACCAGGTCGGCATGACGCACGCCGGGATCCTGCACCACTTCGGGTCCAAGGACCAGCTCCTCGTGGAGGTCCTCAAGTACCGCGACCGCACCGACGTCGAGGGGCTGCAGGACCAGCGGATGCCGGACGGCCTGGACCGGTTCCGGCACCTCGTGCGCACCGCGTTCGCCAACGAGAGCCGCCACGGCATCGTCCAGGCCTACGCCGTGCTGTCCGCGGAGTCGGTGACCGACGGCCACCCCGGGCGGGCGTACTTCGAGGAGCGGTACCGCACGCTGCGCCAGGACCTCCGCGACGCGTTCGAGGACGTCTGCGCCGAGCGCGGGATCACCGTGCCCGAGACGGTCGACCGCGCCGCCGCGTCGATCCTGGCGGTGATGGACGGGCTGCAGGTGCAGTGGCTGCTGGCGCGGGACGACGTGGAGCTCGCCGAGGCGAGCGCGTTCGCGATCGAGGCCCTGGTCTCCGCGGTGCTGGACCCGCGGCCGGCGCTGCTGGGCGCGGGCGGGGTCGACGGGGTCGGCGGCGGCGCTGCGGCCGGCGCGGACGCCTGACCGCCGGGGGGCGCGGCCGCGCCGCCCGAGGAAGCACCCGCGCCGCCGGGAACAAACCGGGCGGCCCGCTCGTCGTTGCTGGCATGACGACACCGACCCCCGCCGGCGCCGGACCCGCGGGCCCCGCGCCGACCGAGGGCCTCGCCGCCGAGATCGCCGCGGGCGAGCGCACCGACACCGGGGCGCACCGCGCGCTGGCCCGGCTGCGCGCGCGGCTGGACAGCCGCCCGTGGCTGCGGCTGACCTACAAGGTCGTCGTGACCGTCGTCGGCGCGACCGTCGTGCTCGCGGGCATCGCGATGCTGGTGCTTCCCGGGCCGGGCTGGCTCGCGATCTTCCTCGGGCTGGGCATCCTCGGGACCGAGTTCGCGGTGATCCAGCGGTTCAACCACCGGCTCAAGGCGCTGGTGCTGCGGTACTGGCACGCGTTCCGCGAGCGCCGGGCCCGCCGGGCGGCCCAGCGCCGCGCCGCCGCGGCCGCCGCTGCCGCCCGCCGGGGGGCACCGGCCGCCTGACCGCCGCGGCGCCGGGTCAGCCCGCCTCGTTGCCGCAGGCGTCCGAGGGGTCGACGACCGGGTTCTGCGCCTGCAGCCGGTTCTCCGGGTCCAGGGCGCCGAGGACCGCGAGCGCGATGGCGTCGAGCTGCTCGACCTGCTCCGCCGTCAGCCGGTCCACGACCAGGCGGCGCACCTCCCCCACGTGCGAGGGCGCCGTGGCGACGACCTTCCGCCAGCCCTCCTCGGTGAGCGTGGCGAGCGTCGCGCGCCGGTCCCCCTCGTCGCGGGTGCGGGTGAGGAACCCGCGCGCCTCGAGCCGGGCGGCGACGTGCGACAACCGCGGCAGCGTGGCGTTGGTGCTGGCCGCGAGCCCGCTCATCCGCAGCGTGCGGTCGGGCGCCTCGGACAGCTTGGCGAGCACCAGGTAGTCGTAGTGCGACAGGTCGGCGTCGCGCTGCAGCTGGTGGTCGAGCGCGGCGGGCAGCAGCTCCGCGACCGCCTCCAGGCGCATCCAGGCCTGGAGCTCGCGCGCGCTGAGCCAGCGGGTGTCGTCGGTCATGGCGGACATCCTAGCGAATGGTTGACGCTTCAACCTGGACGTCGTACGTTAGTTGAAGCGACAACATGTCGGTTGCCGCGGAGCGACCCATCGAGGAGCAGACATGACCAGCGTGACCATCATCGGGGCGGGCAACATCGGCGGCGCGGTGGCGCGCCTGGCGCTGAAGGCCGGCGCCGACGTGCAGGTGCTCGCGCGCGACGCCGCCAAGGCCGCCGCCGTCGACCCGGCCGTGACCGCCGGCACCGTGGGCGACGCCGTCACCGGCGACGTCGTCGTGCTCGCCCTGCCCTACCCCGCGCTCGCCGAGGTGGCCGCGCAGTACCCCGACGGCTTCGCGGGCCGTGTGGTCGTCGAGACCACCAACCCCGTCGACTTCGCCACGTTCGACTCCCTGGTCGTCCCCGCCGGTTCGTCGGCGACCGCCGAGCTCGCCGCGCTGCTGCCGCAGGCCCGGGTGCTCAAGGCGTTCAGCACCAACTTCGCGGCGACGCTGGCCTCCGGCACGGTCGGCTCCCTGCCGACGACCGTGCTGATCGCGGGCGACGACGCGGACGCCAAGGCCGCGCTGGCCGAGGTCGTCGAGGGCGGCGGCCTGCGCGCCGTCGACGCGGGCTCGCTGAAGCGGGCGCACGAGCTCGAGGCGCTCGGCTTCCTGCAGATGACGCTCGCCGCCGCGGAGCAGACGTCCTGGACGTCCGGCTTCGCCCTGGAGCGCTGAGCGTGACCGACGACGCGCTCGCGGTCGACCCCGCGGCGGCCCGGTGGGCGCACACCGCCGGCGCCGCCCCGGGGCCGGACGCGCCGCTGCTCGTGCTGCTGCACGGCTACGGCTCGCACGAGGGCGACCTGCTCGGCCTGGCCCCGCACCTGCCGGGCGGGCTGGCGCTGGCCGCGCCGCGCGGGCCGCTGCTCGGCGGGCCCGGGTTCGCCTGGGCGCCGCTGGCGACCCCGGGGCGACCGGAGCCGGCGCGCGTCCGGGCGGGCGCCGACGCGCTGCTGGCCTGGCTCGACGCGGACGCGCGGGTCGGCGCTCGCCCGGTCGCGCTGCTCGGGTTCTCCCAGGGCGGGCTGATGGCGACGCAGCTGCTGCGCGCGCGGCCCGACCGGTTCGCGGCGGCGGTCGTGCTGTCGGGGTTCGCGCTCGACGCCGAGGAGCCGGGCGACGCGGCGCTGGCCGCCCGGGACCCGCGGGTGCCGGTGCTGCTCGGCCACGGGGACGCGGACCCGGTGATCCCGCCGGACGCCACGACGCGGACGGCCGCGTGGCTCGCGACGCACGCGGCACTGGAGCGCCGCGAGTACCCCGGCCTGGCCCACGGCATCGACGCCCGCGTCCTGGCGGACGTCGCGGCGTTCCTCTCCCGCACCCTGCCGGTGGACTGACGCCGAGGTCGAGGGTTTCCGCCGAGGTCGAGGGTTCCGGGCGGCTCCGGGCGGGCGAACCCTCGACCTCGACGTCCGATAAATGCGTGACCCGCGGGGGGTGGGGGTGGGAGCGTTCAGGTACCGCGCGGTGAGTCCCGGGGCCCGGCCAGGCCCCTCCGGAACGTTCGAAGGACCCACCCACCATGCACCCCACCCTGACGTTCGACCTGATCCAGGCCGACCACCGCGAGCGCATCGAGACCGCCCGCCTCCTGTCCCGGCACGCCGCCCGGCGCGCCGAGCGCAGACCCGGCGCCGAGACCCGCGGTCGACCGCCGGAACCGCGTCGGCAGCCGCGCCTGCGGGCCCTGCTGCCGGCGACCACCACGGTCGCCGCCATCCGCTGACCCGGGACGCCCCCGTGGCCGGCTCCCGGCGGCCGCCGCGCCGCCCGCACGACCCGGTGAGCCCGTCGGACACCCCGTCCGGCGGGCTCACCCGTACCCTGAGCGGGTGAGCACCCTGAACAACGGCAACGGCAAGGCCGACCGGATCGTCTGGATCGACTGCGAGATGACCGGCCTGGACAGCGTCCAGGACGCGCTCGTCGAGGTCGCCGCCGTCGTCACCGACTCCGAGCTCAACGTCCTGGGCGAGGGCGTCGACGTCATCATCGCGCCGCCCGCCGAGTCCCTGGCGCAGATGGGCGACTTCGTCCGCGACATGCACACCAGCTCCGGCCTGCTCGACGCACTCGCCACCGGCACCACGCTCGAGGACGCGCAGGCCCAGGTGCTCGCGTACATCCGCGAGCACGTGCCCGAGGCCGGCAAGGCCCCGCTCGCCGGCAACTCGGTCGGCACCGACAAGGTGTTCCTCGACCGGGACATGCCCGAGCTGGTCGGCCACCTGCACTACCGGATCATCGACGTCTCCTCGATCAAGGAGCTCGCGCGCCGCTGGTACCCGCGGGTCTACTTCTCCTCCCCGAAGAAGAACGGCGGGCACCGCGCGCTCGCCGACATCCTGGAGAGCATCGACGAGCTGCGGTACTACCGCGCCGCGCTCCTGGTCCCCCAGCCGGGCCCGGACTCCAAGGCCGCGAAGGCGATCGCGACGCAGATCGAGGCCACCTCCGTGGCCGCCGCGCACCGCGGCACGACCGCCACGTCCTGAGGACCCTCGAACACCCGGTATGCTTGTCGACGGCCCCGGAGCTCCGGGGTCGTGGTGGCTATAGCTCAGGTGGTAGAGCGCCTGGTTGTGGTCCAGGAGGTCGCGGGTTCAAGTCCCGTTAGCCACCCCAGCGCGAAGGGCGCCGCTCCCCCGGGAGCGGCGCCCTTCGCCGTTGCTGCGGCCTCGGCGCGCCGAGGTCGTCGGTTCCGGCCACCGCGGGGGCGGCGGAACCGACGACCTCGGGCGCAACCGACGACCTCACCGGCCGTCGACCGTCAGAGGCGGCGCAGGATCGCGTCCGCGAAGCGGTCGACCGCCTCCGGCGCCTGCGCGAAGAAGAAGCTCGGCTCGATCAGCTCGAGCTCCAGGACGACCGGGTTGCCCTCGTCGTCCGGGATCAGGTCGACCCGGGTGTACGCGAGCGGCTGCTCGAGGCCGGGCAGGAGCTGCGGGAGGGCGTCGACGACCCGCTGCCCGAGGGCGAGCTCCGCCTCCGAGGCGTCGCGCGGGGTCATGACCTCCTCCTTGTAGAGGACGCCGTCGGTGTCGCCCGCGCGGTACGGGCCCTCGAGCAGCGGCGCCTTGCGCACCGCGTGCGACAGCTCGCCGTCGAAGTAGACCAGCGCCGTCTCGCCGACCGTGTCGACCTGCTTGAGGTAGCGCTGCACCATCACGTGCCGGCCGTCGTCGAGCAGGTGCTTCACGTGCTGGATCGCCAGCGCGCGCGAGGGCGTCTCGTCCGCGGCGTACCGGCCGGTGTCGCGGGAGCCGGCGCTGATCGTGGGCTTGATCACGAACTCACCGAAGGCCGGGAACCGGGTGTGGATCGCGCGGGCGTTGAAGTTGCGGGCCGGGTCCATCCAGATCGTCGGGACGATCGGCAGGCCGGCCGCCTCCATCGCGCGCTGGTAGATCTTGTCGATGTTCCAGGTGAGCGCCTGGGCCGGGTTGATGAGCCGCGAGGCCTGGGCCACGCGCTGCGTCCACCAGCGGAAGTCGCGCGGGTGCTCGGTGTAGTCCCAGGTGGAGCGGACCACGACGGCGTCGTACGACGACCAGTCGACGTCGGCGGCGTTCCAGACGGGCGTCTCGACCTCCAGGCCGCGGTCCCGCAGCGCCGTCACGAGGGGCGCGTCGTCGGGGTCGAGGTCCGGCAGGGCGGCGCAGGTGGCGAGGGCGAGGCGAGTGGTCACCCTGGGCAGACTACCCACGCGCTCCGGCGGACGGCTCGGGCTCCCCGGCGGCCGGGCTCGGGACCGCGTCCTGCGCCCCGTCGACCAGCCGCTGCAGCGCGGCGAGCACGCCGGGCGCGTCGAGCTCCCCGACGACCTGCTCCCCCTCGTGCACCGGGACGCGGCCCGTCGGCTCGGCCGCCAGCGCGGCGAACGCGGTGTCGAGCGGGTCGCCCACGTGGAGCGTCGCCGCCCGGGCGCGGCCGTTCGCGGAGGCGGGGCCGGTGCCGGTCACCGGGCCGAGGTCGCGCCGCTCGACGCGACCCAGCGCGAGCAGCCGGACCGCCGCCCCCGTGCCGACCAGGTCGGCGACGGCCGGGCTGGCGGGAGCGGCGAGCAGCCGCACCGGGTCGGACAGCTGCTCGAGGTGCCCGCCGCGGCTGAGCACCGCCACCCGGTCCGCCAGCCGCACCGCCTCGTCGACGTCGTGGGTGACGAGCATCACGGTGGTCCCGAGCTCGTCCTTGATCCGGCGGAACTCGGCCTGCAGCCGGCGGCGGCCGACGGGGTCGACCGCGCCGAACGGCTCGTCCATCAGCAGCACCGGCGGGTCCGTCGCGAGGGCGCGGGCGACGCCGACGCGCTGCCGCTCGCCGCCGGACAGCTCGTGCGGGTAGCGCCGGGCGTACCGGTCCGGCGCGAGGCCGACGAGCTCCAGCAGCTCGGCCGTGCGGGCCCGGGTGCGCCGCTTGTCCCAGCCCAGCAGCCGCGGCACCGTGCCGACGTTCTGCTCGACGGTGCGGTGCGGGAACAGCCCGACGTTCTGGATGACGTAGCCGATGCGGCGGCGCAGGGCGACGGCGTCCACGTCGGTGACGTCGTCGCCGTCGAGGAAGATCCGGCCCGAGGTGGGCTCGACCAGGCGGTTCGCCATCCGCAGCGTCGTCGACTTGCCGCAGCCGGAGGGGCCCACGAGCGCGAGCAGCTCGTGCTCCTGCACGTCGAGCGACAGGTCGCCCACCGCGACGGTGCCGTCGGCGTACGCCTTGCGGACGTGGTCGAACGCGATCGCGGTGGCCATGCCGACGACCGTACCCGCGCCCACCGACAGCCGCCCGACCGGGCGCGTGTCGGGGGTGCCCGGTAGCGTCGGGCCGGTGACCAGCCTCGAGACCCCGGGGACGACCGCCGCCCAGATCGCGGCGGCCGCCGGCGACCCCGCGGCCAACCCCTGGCTGTCCTGGGACTACGTCCAGCGGAACTGGGGCGACATCTCCCGCGCGCTGGAGCAGCACGCGAGCCTCACGGTGCAGGCGGTGCTCATCGCGTGCGCGATCGCCGTCCCGCTCGGGATGCTCGCGCACCTGCGACCGCGGCTCGCCGCCCCGATCGTCGGCACCAGCAGCGTGCTCTACACGATCCCGTCGCTCGCGCTGTTCACGGTGCTCGTGCCGTGGACCGGGATCGGGCGGACGCCGGTGCTGATCGGCCTGGTGGTCTACGCGCTGCTCGTGCTGGTGCGCAACGTGCTGGTCGGCCTGGGCGGTGTGGACGAGAGCGTCCGGGACGCCGCGCGCGGCCTCGGCTACGGCCGGCTGCGCCTGCTGCTCACCGTCGAGCTGCCCAACGCGGTGCCGGCGATCATCGCGGGCGTCCGGCTCGCGACCGTCACCACGGTGGCGCTCGTGACCGTCGGCGTCGTCGTCGGCTACGGGGGCCTGGGCCAGCTCATGTTCCGCGGCTTCCGGAACAACAAGTACCACGCCGAGATCCTCACGGCGACGCTGCTCTGCCTCGCGCTGGCGCTCGTGCTCGACCTGCTGCTCTGGCTGGTCGGCCGCGCGGTGACGCCGTGGGCCCGGCGCGGACGGGAGGCCTGAGCCGTGGACGTGCTGCAGGACGCCTTCACCTGGCTGAACGACCCGCTCAACTGGACCGGGCGCGACGGCGTGCTCGCGCTGGGCGCCGACCACCTGCGGATCAGCGCGCTCGCCGTGCTGCTCGCGGCGCTCGTCGCGCTGCCGCTCGGCGTCTGGCTCGGCCACCGGCGCCGCGGCGGCGTCGTCACGGTGGTCGCGGCCAACACCTCTCGCGCGCTGCCGACGTTCGCGCTGCTGACGATCTTCGCCTCGACCGGCCTGTTCGGGGCGACGGCCACGGTCCTCGCGGTCGCGGTGTTCGCGGTGCCGCCCATCCTCAGCAACACGTTCACCGGCCTCATGGAGGTGGACGCGGACGTCCGGGACGCCGCGCGCGGCGTCGGGATGTCGGGCGGCCGCTCGCTCGTGCTGGTCGAGCTGCCGCTGGCCCTGCCGCTGGTCGGCGCGGGCCTGCGCACCGCCACGACCCAGGTGCTCGCCACGGTGCCGCTCGCGGCGCTCGTCGGCGGCTCCAGCCTCGGGTCGATCATCGTCCAGGGCATGGCCCTGCAGCGGTACGGCCAGGTGGTGGCCGGCGCCCTGCTCGTCGCCGGGCTGTGCCTCGTCGTCGAGGGCGTGCTCGCCGCGGTGCAGCACGCGCTCACACCGGCCCCGATGCGCGCCACCTCGGGCCGCCTCCGTCGCCGCCGGCCCCGCGCCGCCGCCGACCCTGCCACCCCCGCCCCGGCCCCCGCGGCCGCCGACGCCGCCCCCGACCAGCAGACCGTGACCCGATCGTGACCGCGACGACCGCCCGCAGCGGTTGCCGCACCCGGACGACCTCGGTCGAATGATCGACGGCCACCCGACGCCCACCGACCCACCCGTCCGGTGCCCCAGCCGCACCGCACACCGTGTGCCCACCCGAGACCAGAGGACCCGCACATGAACGCACGTCGCACCACCCTCCCCGCCGCAGCGGCCGGCCTGCTCCTCCTGCTCGCGGCCTGCGGCGACCCGGGCTCCGGCGGCGGCACCGCCGAGACCTCCGCGGGCGGCTCCGGCGGCACGGTCTGCGAGCCCGTCGCGGGCGACCAGCTGGTCGTGCTCGAGGACGACCAGGGCCTGCAGAACGCCGACAACGTCATCCCCGCGGTGAACGCCGCGGCGGCGCAGGCGGACCCGAACCTCATCCCGCTGCTCGACACCGTGTCCGCGGCGCTCGACACCGACAAGCTGATCCAGCTGAACAAGGCCGTCGACATCGACCGGCAGACCTCGACCGAGGCGGCGCAGCAGTTCGTCGAGGACGAGGGCCTGGCCGCGAGCGACGCGGCCGCGGGCAGCGGCAAGAGCGTCGTCATCGGCGCCGCGAACTTCTCGGAGAGCGCCACGCTGTCCGAGATCTACGCCGACGTCCTGCGGTCCGCCGGCTACACCGCCGAGGTCCAGACCATCGGCAACCGCGAAACCTACCTCCCGGCCCTGCAGAGCGGTCAGATCACGCTCACCCCGGAGTACGCCGCGACGCTGGCGGAGTTCCTCAACACCTCCGCCAACGGCGCGGACGCCGAGCCGGTCGCGAGCGGCGACCGGGACGACACCGTGGCCGCCCTCACCGAGCTGGGCACCGGCGCGGGTCTGACCTTCGGCGCGGTGTCGGAGGCGCAGGACCAGAACGCGTTCGCGGTGACCTCCGAGTTCGCCGACGAGCACGGCGTGACGACGCTCTCCGACCTGGCCGAGGCCTGCGCCGGCGGCGTGGTGCTCGCCGGCCCGGCCGAGTGCCCGGAGCGGCCGTTCTGCCAGATCGGGCTCGAGGACACCTACGGGATCACCGTGAGCGAGTTCAAGAGCTACGACTTCGGCCTGATCGGCGACGCCGTCCGCCAGGGCGAGGCCTCGATCGGCCTGGTGCTGTCGAGCGACGGCTCGCTCGCGAGCTGACCCCGCACGACCGACGACGCGAGGGGCGGGACCGCACGGTCCCGCCCCTCGCGTCGTGCGCGCCCCGCCCGGGCCGCCGGCCCTCAGAGCCCGGCGGTCTCCAGCAGCCGCAGCCACACCTCGCTGACCGTCGGGTACGCCGGGACGGCGTGCCACAGCCGGTCGAGCGGCACCTCCCCCGTCACCGCGATCGTCGCGGCCTGCAGGAGCTCCGCGGCGTCCGGCCCGGTGAACGTCGCCCCCACGAGGACGCCCCGGTCCTCGTCGATCACGACCTGCGCCGTGCCGGAGTACCCGTCGGCCGCGACCGACGCGCCCGCCACGGACCCGATCGGGTAGGACACCGCCCGGACCCGCAGGCCGGCGTCGCGCGCCTGCTGCTCGGCCAGCCCGACCCAGGCGACCTCCGGCCGGGTGAACACCACCTGCGGCACCGCCACGTGGTCGGCGGACGCACGGTACCGGCTGAAGGCCCCGGCCTCCCGCTCGGCGGTCCGCGCCTCCGCGGCGCCCTCCCCCGGCTCCGCGACGTCGGCCGAGAACCGCGCGGACACGACGTCGCCCACGACCCGGGCGTCGTACTTGCCCTGGTGCGTGGTGGCGGTGCGCCCGGTGACGTCGCCCACCGCGAACAGCCAGCCGTCCGGGACCCCGGTCGCCTGCAGGGCGTCGTCGACGGCGACCGGCGCGCCGGGCTCCAGTCCGAGCACGTCCAGCCCGAGGTCGGTGGTCCGTGGCCGCCGGCCGGTGGCCACGAGCACCTCGTCGGCGTGCAGCTCGTCGGCGCCCTGCGGGCCCTCGACCGTCAGGTGCACCCCGCGCTCGTCGCGGTCCACCCGCGTGGCGCTCGTCCCGAACCGCAGGTCGACGCCCAGCTCGCGCAGCCCTGCCGCCACCTCCTCGGCGGCGAACGGCTCGGCCTTGTCGAGCAGCCGGTCCCCGCGGACGAGCAGCGTGACCTCGGCCCCCAGGTCGCGGTAGGCGACCGCCATCTCGACGCCGACCACGCCCCCGCCCAGGACCACCAGGCTCGACGGCACGTCCTTGACCGCGGTCGCCTCGCGCGAGGTCCAGGGCTGCGCCTCGGCCAGGCCGGGGATGCCGGGCACCGTCGGCTCGCTGCCGGTGGACACGATCACCGCGTGCCGCGCGATGACCCGGGTGTCGCCGTCCTCGCTCTCGACGAGCAGCTCCTTGGGGCCCGTGAACCGCGCGGTGCCGCGCAGCAGCGCGATGCCGGCGGAGTCCAGCCACTCCACCTGGGAGTGGTCGTCCCAGTGCGAGGTGAACTCGTCGCGCCGGGCCAGCACGGCGGCGGGGTCGAGCGTGCCCTGGACCAGCTCGGCGGCGCCCGGCACCGCCCGCGCCGCGGCGAGCACCGCGCCCGGCCGCAGCAGGGCCTTCGACGGCATGCACGCCCAGTAGGAGCACTCCCCGCCGACCAGCTCGTGCTCGACCACCAGCACGGACAGCCCGAGGCGGCCGGCCCGGTCGGCGGCGTTCTCGCCCACCGCGCCCGCGCCCAGGACCACGACGTCGTACGTCACGGTGTCGCCGGGGGCGCCGTCCCCGTCCGTCCGCTGGGTGCGCTCGGTCATGTCGTCGCTCCGTTCCTCCGGGGTGCCGCGGTCCGCGGTGCCTCCATCGTGGCCCGGCGGGGCGGTTCCGGCAGGTCGGCGTGCGGGCGACCCCCTCACTCCAGCGGCACTTGAAGGATGGGCGCGATCGACCGGCTATCAGGTGAATTGAGCCCTTCACCCGCCCCGTCGCCGGGTGAAAGTCGGGAGAAACCGGTCTTTCCGCCGATCGCGGTGGGACCTTGTACTCATGAACGAGGACCCCTGGCGCGTCGAGATCACGGACGCCGACATCCGCGCCGCCAAGCGCGCGTGGATCGCCACGCGCGACAGCGACGCGACCGACGCCGAGGTCGACCGCCGCTACGACGACCTCCGCCGCCTCGTCAGCGCGCAGGCGCAGCAGATCGCCGACGTCGTGCGCGCCCGCGCCGCCGCCCGGCGCAAGGCGCAGGCCGACTGACCCCGCACGCGGCGCCCGCCGCACGCACCGCGACCCCCCGTGCACGCCGCTCGCGCGCACGGGGGGTCGCTGCGTCCGGCCCCCAGCTCCGGACCGCCCGGCGGCGTGGGCAGCCGGGAGTCAGTACCGGAACCGCGACACCTGGCCGCGCAGGTCCTCCGACATCCGGGCGAGCTCCGCGACGGCCGAGCCCATCTGGTTGAGGGTCTGGGACGACTGCGTCGCGGCGGACGCCACCCCGGTGATGTTCACCGCGATCTCGCCGGAGCCGGTCGCGGCCTCGGCCACCGAGCGGGACATCTCCGTGGTCGTCGCCGTCTGCTCCTCCACGGCCGACGCGATCGTCAGCTGGTAGTCGTTGATCGACGCGATGATGTGCGAGATCTCGCCGATCGCCCCGACCGCGCCGCTGGTGTCGGCCTGGATCGCCTCGACCCGGCGCGCGATGTCCTCGGTCGCCTTCGCGGTCTCCTGGGCCAGCTCCTTGACCTCCCCGGCCACGACCGCGAACCCCTTGCCCGCCTCGCCGGCCCGGGCCGCCTCGATCGTCGCGTTCAGCGCCAGCAGGTTCGTCTGCTCCGCGATGGAGGTGATCACCTTCACCACGTTGCCGATCTCCTGCGACGAGGCCCCGAGCCGCGCCACCTGGTCGTTGGTCACGGCCGCGGCGTCCGTCGCCTGCCCGGCGACCTTCGCCGCCTGCGAGGCGTTCTGCGCGATCTCCCGGATCGAGGCGCCCATCTGCTCCGCACCGGCCGCCACCGTCTGCACGTTGCGCGACACCTGCTCCGCGGCCGCCGCGACCACGCCCGCCTGCGCGCTCGTCTCGTCCGAGCCCGCCACGACCTGCTGCGACGCGGCGGCCAGCTCCTCCGCGGCCGCCGCCACCGTCTGCGCCGTGTGCACCACGCCGCTCATCAGGGCGCGGAGCGAGCCCTGCGCCTCGTTCAGCGAGCCCGCCATCCGGCCGAGCTCGTCGCGGGAGTCGAGCGGCACGGAGACGGTGAGGTCGCCGTCGCCGATGCTCTGCACCGTGCGCTGCACCGCCGCGAGGTCGCGGACGATCCGCCGCACCAGCAGCACCCCGAGGCCCGCGGCGAGCAGGACGCCCACCACGCCGACCGCGATCATCTGCACCGTCGCCGACCGCGCGTCGGCGGAGGCGTCCGCCACGCCGTCCGCCGCGTGCGCGGACACGGAGTCGGTCAGCGCCTGGAGCGCGTCGCCGATCTCGGTCGTGATCCCGCGCACCTGGTCCGCGTACGCGTCGTGGTACGCCGTGGCGCTCTCGTCGGCCAGGGGCTCGATGGCGTCGGCAGCGGCCTGGTAGCGGCCGTAGGCGTCCTCGAGCGCGGCGTACGCGGCGTCGTCGAGCACGTAGGGCTCGTAGTCGGCCACGTTCTGCAGCGCGTCGGCGTCGAAGCCGGCGCGGTCGTCGACGATCTTCGCGCGGTCCTCCGGCGCCACCATGCCGTACTCCAGCACCCGGGCCCGGCTGGCCTGGAACCAGCGCTGCGTGTTCACGAGGTAGGTCTGCGGCTCGATCGCCTCGCGGCCGAGCCGGTCGATCGACGACTCGAGGCCGCCGAGCCGGGCGATGCCCAGTCCGGCGACGACGCCGACGGCGACGGCCAGCAGGCCGAGCACCGCGCCGATGCGGGCGCCCACGGGGGCGTCGGTCACGAGCCGGCGACGCCGGCCGGTGTCGGGCGCTGGGGGTGCGGCGGGTGCGGGCATGCGGAGGTCTCCGTCCGTCGGTGGGGGGCGGGCCTCGACTCGGCCCGCCGACTCCATCGGACGGGGCCCGCCGCGGGTGAGCGCGCGGACGGGTGAAAGGTAGGACCTTTGTCGCGGGGTGGCCCGCTCAGCCCTCGACGGCGAGGTGCGGCAGCAGGCCCGTCACCTCGAGCAGCGTCTCGACGGTCGGGCCGATCCCCCGCACCGTCAGCGACGCACCCTCCGGCTGCAGCGCCATGACGAGCCCCGCGAGCAGGCCGACGGCCGACGAGTCGGCGAACGTCACTTCGGACATGTCGACCGCCCGCACCTGCGGCAGCACCGCCGCGAGGTCCGTGCCGCGCGCGCTGACCGCGCCCAGCCGGTCGCGCAGCTCCTCCACCACGGCGACGTCGACCTCGCCGCGCATCCGGAGCAGGGCGGGCTCCGCGTCGTCGAGCCACACGTGGCCGCGCTCGGGGAGCGGCAGGGTCGGGTCGGCGGCGGCGGTGTTCGGCACGGTTCCAGTATGCGTGCCGCCGACCGCAGCCGGGGGCAGGACGGCCGGGCGAGGCGCGCGGGATCGACGGCGCGCCCCGGGCGGCCACCACCGCACCGGGCCGGCCCGCGCGCACCGGCGCCGCGTCGCCGGGGTGCACGGCAAGCGGGAACGAGAAAGGCCCCCGCCCAGCGTCTCCGCTGGTCGGGGGCCTTCTGAAGTGCGCCATCAGGGACTCGAACCCCGAACCCGCTGATTAAGAGTCAGCTGCTCTGCCAATTGAGCTAATGGCGCAACGAGGAGAAACGTTAGCAGCCCGGTGGCGCCGGACGCTAATCGGATCCCCCGCTCAGGTGCCCGACGTGGCGGACGTCACGCCGGCCGCGGGCCGCCGGCCGCGTCGGGGTCGACGGGGACGTCGTCCTCGGCGCGCGGGCGGGCCGCGGGCGGTCCGTCGCCGCCCTCGTCCTCGCCCTCCCACCAGGCGTCCTCGGGCAGCCCTTCGGCCGCGAGGATCGCGTCGGACCGCGGCTCCGCCACGGCCAGGTCGGCGAGCAGCGTGAGGGGCACGTGCTCGGCCAGTAGATCCATGACGACGCCCGTCGCGTCGTCCCCTGCTCCGCGCTCGTCCTGCACGGCCGTGTGCGTCTCGTCGTCCATCGCGGCCACCCCCGGGGTCGTTCCTGCGCTCATGGGAACACCGTCCGGACGGACCACGCAACACGTGACGCCGAGGGCGAACAACCCTCCCGCCGCGGCAGGTGGAGGGGGCCCTACAGGTACAGCCCGGTGCCCTGGCCGCCCTCGCGCGGTTCGGCCACGGCGTGCACGTCCTTCTCCCGGAGCAGCAGGTACGTCTGCGCCTCGAGCTCCACCTCGGCCCGCTCGTCGGGGTCGAACAGCACGCGGTCGCCGACGGCCACCTGCCGCACGTGCTGGCCCGCGGCGACGACGGAGCCCCAGGTGAGCCGCTTGCCCACCGCGGCGGTGGCCGGGATCACGATGCCCGCGCTCGACCGGCGCTCCGAGGCGTCCGCGTCGAGCTGGACGAGCAGCCGGTCGTTCAGCATCCGGATCGGCAGCTCGGGGCGGGTCGGGCTCTCGGGGCGCTGTGCACTCACGGGGCAGACGCTACCGCCCGGCCGTCGTACGCTGACGGCGCCCGCCGCGCGCGGGTGCCGCACCCACCAGCCAGGAGACGCCATGCCCCGCCTCGCCGTCGGCGACACCGCCCCGGACTTCACGCTGCCGACCGCCGACGGCGGCTCGCTGACCCTGTCGGACCTGCGCGGCCAGGGCGTCGTCGTGTACTTCTACCCGGCGGCCGGCACCCCGGGCTGCACCAAGCAGGCGTGCGACTTCCGCGACTCGCTCGCGTCCCTGCAGGCGCACGGCTACGCGGTCGTCGGCGTCTCCCCCGACTCCCCGGAGAAGCTCGCCCGGTTCGCCCAGGAGGAGGCCCTGACCTTCCCGCTGGTCTCCGACCCCGAGAAGCAGGTGCTCGAGGCGTGGGGCGCCTGGGGCGAGAAGTCGCTGTACGGCAAGACCGTCACCGGTGTCATCCGGTCGACCGTCGTCGTCGACCCCGAGGGCGCCGTCCGGCTCGCGCAGTACAACGTCAAGGCCACGGGGCACGTCGCCAAGCTGCGGCGCGACCTCGGCATCGACGGCTGAGCCGAGCTCGACCCCCGGCGCCGCCGGGGTGTCGGCGGGAGTGGTGAAACGGCAGCCACGCCAGGTTTAGGTCCTGGTGCCCGAGAGGGCGTGCGGGTTCGAATCCCGTCTCCCGCACCCCGTGCGACCGGGCAGGCCGCCGCGCCGGCCGGGTGTCACCCGCCCGGCCCGCCGGCCACCCGGATGCCCGCCGCCGCGCACCCCGTCCGGGTGACCGCTCGGCGGACCCCTCAGACCGCGTCTCACCCGCTCGACGGGGAGACGGGACCCCGTGACGGTGTCCCGCGCGGGCGCCGCCCGCGCCGCACGCGACGAGAGGCCGACGGATGACCGGGACCAGGGGTGCGACGGGTCGGGACGACGGGACGACCGCGGCGGTCGCGGCCACCGCGGGCCGCGGGCGGGGGCTCGGCTTCACCGGCAAGATCCTGCTGACCGTGTCGGCGGCGATCGCCATGACCGGCCTGCTGGGCTGGATCTCGATCCTCACGCTGTGGCAGAGCACCGAGCGCACCGAGCGGATGTACTCCGACCACGTCACGGGGCTCGCGCTCGCCAGCCAGGTGGCCTCGCACCTGAACGACGCGCAGTCGATCGGCACCGACATGCGCGCGGCCCGCGACGCGGGCGACCCGTTCCGGGCCGACGGCCTGGCGGACGACCGCGGCGAGGCCGTCGGCGCGGCGCTGGGCGCCCTGGACGAGTACGCGGCGATCCCGGCGCTGACCGACGAGCTGGGCACCGCCGCCGCGGACCTCCGCACCGCGCTGACCACGTACCAGAACCTGGTGGGCTCCAGCGAGGGCGCCGACAGCGCGGCCCGGGGCGCCGCCACGCGCGTGGACGCGCTGATCCAGGCCCAGACGGCCGCCGCGGCCGACGCCGCCCGGGAGGCGACCGGCGCCGGCGACCGCGCCGTCCTCCTGGAGTTCATCGCCCTGGGGGTGGCGGCCGTCGTGCCGGCCGTGGCCGGCGTGGTCGTGGCCCGCCGCCTCAGCCGCCGCCTGAACCGGGTGGCCGACGCCGCGCAGTCCCTGGCCGGCGGCGACCTGACGGTGGCCAGCGGGGTGACCGGTGCCGACGAGATCGGCCGCACCGCCGCCGCGCTGGACCGCGCGACCGCCGCGCTCCGCGAGACGGTCTCCGGCATCGACGGCACCGCGCGCACCGTGGCCGACGCCGCGGGCCGGCTGGAGCGCTCGGCGGGCCAGGTCGTGTCGGGCGCCGACCGCACCTCGGAGCAGGCCGTCGTCGTCGCAGGCGCGGCCGAGCAGGTCAACCGGGACGTGCACACGGTCGCCGCGGGCGCGAAGCAGATGGGCGCGTCGATCCGGGAGATCGCGCGGAACGCGGCCGAGGCCGCCGCGGTCGCCGGCAAGGCCACCGAGGCCGCCGCGCGCACGAACAAGCAGGTCACCCGCCTGGGCACCTCGTCCCAGGAGATCGGGAACGTCGTCAAGGTCATCACGAGCATCGCCGAGCAGACCAACCTGCTCGCCCTGAACGCCACCATCGAGGCCGCCCGGGCCGGCGAGGCCGGCAAGGGCTTCGCCGTCGTCGCCGGGGAGGTCAAGGAGCTCGCGCAGGAGACGGCGAAGGCCACGGAGGACATCGCGCGCCGCGTCGAGACGATCCAGGCGGACACCGAGGGCGCCGTCGCCGCCATCGGCGAGATCGGCACGATCATCGCGCGGATCGACGACTACCAGACGACGATCGCGTCCGCCGTCGAGGAGCAGACCGCCACCACCACCGAGATGAGCCGCTCGGTCGGCGACGCCGCCGCCGGGTCCGGCGAGATCGCCGCCACCATCACCGGCGTCGCCGACGCCTCCGCCGGGAGCACCGAGGAGCTCGGCCGGATGGGCGAGTCGATCGCCGAGCTCGCGCGGATGGCCGACGACCTGCGGAGCCGGGTGGCGCAGTTCCGGCACTGAGCCCGGACACGACGACGCCCCCGCACGCTGCTCGCGTGCGGGGGCGTCGTCGGATGCGGTGCGCTCGGGTCAGCTCTGCGCCGCCCGGGCCGCCTCGATCTGCGCGCGGACGTCGTCCATGTCCAGCGCCTTGACCGCGTCGACCACCTGCTCCAGCGCCGGCGCCGGGAGGGCGCCCGCCTGGTTGAACACGAGGATGCCCTCGCGGAAGGCCATCAGGGTCGGGATCGACGTGATCTGCAGCTCGGCCGCCAGCTGCTGCTCGGCCTCGGTGTCCACCTTCGCGTGCACGACGTCGGTGTGGGTCTCCGACGACTGCTCGAAGATCGGTCCGAAGCGCTTGCACGGCCCGCACCAGTCCGCCCAGAAGTCCACGAGCACGATGTCGTTCTCGGTGATGGTCTTCTGGATGGTGTCGGCCGTCAGCTCGGTCGTTGCCATCAGTCGCCTCCTGTTGTCGATGTGACGCCAGTAGAGCGCCCGGACCCGGTCCAGTATTCCCGGGCGGCCGGGGCCACGCCCGCGGGGAAGCGCTGCACCGCGCGTCGGGCTGTCGCCGGGCCCCCGGACCGGGGTACAACTGCCGGGTGACCGACACGGCTGACCTGCCCCGCGAGCCCGAGCGCCCCTCCGGGTGGCTGAGTCCCGAGGGCATCGCGGCGGCCCGCCGCTCGCTCCCCCTGCTCTACGTCGACGCCGTGCCCGTGCGGGTCGACGACTCCGGCGACGTGGTCGCCGTCGGCCTGCTGCTGCGGGTCACGCCCGAGGGCGTGATGTCCCGCGCGCTGGTCTCCGGCCGCGTGATGTACCACGAGCGGGTGCGCGACGCCCTGCTCCGGCACATCGAGAAGGACCTCGGCCCGGTGGCGCTGCCGCAGGTCCCGCCGACGCCGCAGCCGTTCACGGTCGCCGAGTACTTCCCCACCCCGGGCGTCACGCCGTACCACGACCCGCGCCAGCACGCGGTGTCGCTCGCCTACGTCGTGCCCGTGACCGGCGACTGCCGGCCGCAGCAGGACGCGCTCGACCTGGCCTGGCTCACGCCCGAGGAGGCGTGCAGCGAGCAGGTGCAGGTCGAGATGAACGGCGGTCAGGGTCTGCTGCTGCGCCAGGCGATGGCGCACGTCGGCCGGATGCCCTGAGGCGGCGGCCGTGACCGCCGAGGCGCGGACCCCGGGCGCGCCGGGCGCGCGGGCCGGGTCCGCGGGGCTCGCCGTCGCCCGCCTGCTGCACGCGCTGCTCGCGCTGGCGGCCGCCGGCGGCGTCGCCCTCGAGGTGTCCCGCGCGCTCACCGAGGGCCCCGGCGACGCCGGGACGACCAGCGAGCGGCTGGTCCGGCTGTTCTCCTACTTCACGATCCAGTCGAACCTGCTCGTCCTGGTCGCGTCGGCGCTGCACGCCGCGCGGCCCGCGCGGACCGGGCGCGTCATGGCCGTGCTGCACCTGGACGCGCTGCTGTGCATCGCCGTGACCGGCGTGGTCTACCACACGGTCCTCGCCGACGCGGGCGTCGACCTGACCCCGTCGGGCGACCTGGCGAACTTCCTGCTGCACACCGTGACGCCGGTCGGCACCTGGGTGGTGTGGCTGCTCGTCGGCCCGCGCCCGCGGTTCGGCGGCGCGACCGTCGCCTGGTCGGTCCTCTACCCGCTGGCGTGGATCGCGTACACGTTCGTCCGCGGGGCGGCGACGGGCTGGTACCCGTACCCGTTCCTCGACGCCGGCGCCCTGGGGCTGGCGACGGCCGCGCGCAACACGGCGCTGGTCGCGGTGGCGTTCCTGGTGCTCGCCCTCCTGGTCCGCCTCCTCGAGCGCGTCCTGCCGGCCACGCCGCGCGCACCCTGACGCGCGGCCGCGCTACAGCTCGATCGCCGGCCAGTCCGCCAGGTCGGCGCGCATCGCGCGGTCGTGGGTCGCGACGACCACCGCCGCCGACGTCAGGCGCAGGGCCTCCGTCAGCTCGTCGACCAGGGCGATCGACAGGTGGTTGGTCGGCTCGTCCAGGAGCAGCACGTGGGGGGCGGCCACCAGCGCGGCCGCGAGCTCGAACCGCCGCCGCTGCCCGACGGACAGCTCGCCGAGCGGCCGGTCCAGGTCCTCCTCCTCGAGCAGGCCCAGCGCCGCCACCGGCAGCACGTGCGCCGGGTCGAGGGCCCCGGACCGCAGCAGGTCCAGCGCGCGGCGCGCGGCGGCCTCGAACCCCGTGGTCGCCAGCCGCGCCGGGCTGTCGTCGTCCTGCACCAGCACGCCGAGCCGGACCCCGAGCGCGACCGACCGGTGCCCCCGGTCGAGCGGGGTGCGGCCCGCGAGGGCGCCGAGCAGCGTCGACTTCCCGGCCCCGTTCGCCCCGGTCACCAGCAGGCGGCCGGCCGGCGGCAGGTCCACCCGCACGCCCGGCAGGTCCAGCCGGCCCGCAACGCGCGGCGCGCGCAGCTCGAGCAGCGGCCCGCCCGCGTAGTCGGCGGGGATGCTCGGCAGGTCCGGGAACGCCAGCGCGGGCGGCGGCACCGGCACCTCGACGGCCTCGGCCTCCAGCTTCTGCACCAGCCGGTCGGCGGCCTTGACGTGGATCCGGGCGCGGGTGCCGCGGCGGTGCTTCTGCGAGCCCTTGGGCGGGCGCCACTCGTCGGACAGCCCCTCGTAGGACTCGTCGAGCCGCTGGGCGAGCTTCGCCGCGCGCTTGCGCTCCTGGGCGTACCGCGCGCGCCAGCGGCGCAGCGCCTGGTCCTTGGCGAACCGGTAGGTGCTGTACCGGGTCGCCCCGTAGAGCACCGGGCGGCCGTCCATCGACGGGTCCAGGTCGAGGATCGCGGTCATCACGTCGTCCAGCAGCCGCCGGTCGTGCGTGACGATCACGACGACGCCCGGCCACTGCTGCAGCTGGGCGGTCAGGTAGTCGATGCCGCCGACGTCCAGGTGGTTCGTCGGCTCGTCCAGCAGCAGCACGTCGGCGCGCTCCGCGACGTGGCAGGCCAGCCGCGCGCGGTACGCCTCCCCCACGCTCAGCGTGTCCAGCCGCCGCTCCGGGTCCCGCGGGGCGCCGAACCGGGTGAGCGCCTCGTCGACGCGCCGGTCGACGTCCCAGGCGGCGAGCCGGTCGACCGCGGCGATCGCGTCGCTCAGCGCCCCCAGGTCGCCGCCCTCGTGGTCGAAGCCCGCGACGACCTCGTCCAGCCGGTCCGCCGCCGCGCGCACGTGGGCCGCGGTCCGGCGCACCAGGTCGCCGATCGTCGCGCCCGGCGGCACGTCGAGCTCCTGCTGCACCACCGACACCGACCCCGACCGCCGGACCTCGCCCGCGGTGGGTGCCAGGTCGCCGGCGAGCAGCCGGAGCAGCGTCGTCTTGCCCGCGCCGTTCTCGCCGACGACCCCGACCCGGTCGCCCGCGGACGCGGACAGGCCGACGCCGTCGAGGACCGGCCGCCCCGGGTACCCGAAGGTCAGGCCGTCCGCGACCAGGTGGACGTCAGCCACGCGGCTCCCGGCCGAGCACGGCGACGACGGCGGGCACCAGCGCGCGGAACGCCTGGCCGCGGTGCGAGATGCGGTTCTTCTCCTCCGGGGCGAGCTCCGCGCAGGTCAGGTCGCCGCCCGCGGGCACCAGGATCGGGTCGTAGCCGAACCCGTGCGCGCCGCGCGGCGCGGTCGCCAGCGTGCCGACCAGGTGGCCGAGCTCGACGTGCTCCTCGCCCTCCGGCGTGACCAGCGCCGCGGCGCAGGTGAACCGCGCGGCCCGGTGCTCCGGCGCGATGTCGGACAGCTGCGCGAGCAGCAGGTCGAGGTTCGCGCGGTCGTCGCCGTGCCGGCCGGACCACCGGGCCGAGAAGATGCCGGGCGCGCCGCCGAGGACGTCCACGGACAGGCCGGAGTCGTCCGCGACCGCGGGCAGCCCGGTGTGCGCGGCGAGCGCGCGGGCCTTGATGAGCGCGTTCTCCGCGAACGTCACGCCGTCCTCGACCGGCTCGGGCGCGCCGACGTCGCGCGCGCCGACCACCGAGTCCGGGTCCAGCCCGGGCAGGGCCGGCACGAGGATCGCGCGGAGCTCGCCGAGCTTGTGCGCGTTGTGGGTGGCGAGGACGAGCCGGGCCGGGCCGGTCACGCGGTCACCGCCGGGCCCGCCGCCTGCGCGCCCCCGCGGACCGTGACGGTCTCCCCGGCCGGCAGCGCCAGCACCTCGCGCTGCACGCGCGCCAGCTCCGACGTGCCGACCAGCGCCAGGTCGAGCAGCGAGTCGAGCTCGGCGCGGTCGAACGGCGCGTGCTCGGCGGTGCCCTGCACCTCGACGAAGCTGCCCGACCCGGTGACGACGACGTTCATGTCCGTGTCCGCGCGCACGTCCTCCTCGTACGGCAGGTCCAGCACCGGCCGGCCGCCGACGACGCCGACGCTCACGGCCGACACCGAGTCGCGCAGCACGACCTTGCGGGCGTCGACCGAGCCCTGGGCGATGCCCCACGCGACGGCGTCCGCGAGCGCCACGTAGGCGCCGGTCACGGACGCGGTGCGGGTGCCGCCGTCGGCCTGCAGCACGTCGCAGTCGAGGACGATCGTGTTCTCGCCGAGCGCCGCGACGTCGATGATCGCGCGCAGCGACCGGCCGATGAGCCGGGAGATCTCGTGCGTCCGGCCGCCGACCTTGCCGCGCACCGACTCGCGGTCCGAGCGGGAGGAGGTGGCGCGGGGCAGCATCGCGTACTCGGCGGTGACCCAGCCCTCGCCGGAGCCCTTGCGCCAGCGCGGCACGCCCGCGGTGAACGACGCCACGCACAGCACCTTGGTGCCGCCGAACTCGACGAGCACGCTGCCCTCGCCCGCGTCCAGGTAGCGGCGGGTGATGGAGATCGGGCGGAGCTCGTCGACGGCGCGGCCGTCGCCGCGGGGGGCGGCCGCGCGGCCGGTCGCGGGCGCGGCGGAGGTGGTGACGGTGGGGTCGGAGGTCATCCCCCGAGCCTAACGACCCGCGCCGGGCCTCAGAGCGCGACGACCGTCCCCGGCCGGGCCAGGTCCAGCGGCCCGTCGTACGCCGCGGCCGCCTCGGCGAGGCTCTCCGCCGGGTCGTTCCACGCCACCAGGTGCGTGAGCAGCAGCCGGCGGGACCCGTTGCGCTGCGCAGCCAGGCCCGCGCGCCGCCCCGTCAGGTGCACGCCGCGCGGCGCGCCGGGCGTCGACTCCAGGTAGGCGGCCTCGGCGAGCAGCAGGTCCGCGTCCGCCGCCAGCTCGTCCAGGCCGGGGCACTCGTCGGTGTCGCCGGTGTACGCGAGCGTCACCGTGCGCGCCGGGTCGGCCTCGGACGGCCCGGTGACCCGGAAGCCGAACGCGGGCACGGGGTGCTCGACGGGCACCGGCTCGATCGTCAGCGGCCCGACCCGCACCGGCTCCCCCGCGCGCCAGGTGCCCAGCGCGAGGTGGTCGGCGGTGCTGGTCGCCGGGTCGTGGCCGGACAGCTGCGCCAGCCGCTCGCGGACGCCCTCGGGGCCGTGCAGCGGCAGCGGCGTCGGCCGGGCGCCGCGCGGGTCGTAGCGCAGCATGACGCCGAGCACGACGACGTCGGCGACGTGGTCGGCGTGCAGGTGGCTGATCGCGACCGCGTCGAGGTCGGCCGGGGCGAGGTGCCGCTGCAGCGGGCCCAGCGCCCCGTTGCCGAGGTCGAGCAGCACGTTCCAGGTCCGGGTGCCGCCCGCGCCGTCCGGCCCCTCGGCCTGCACCAGGTAGCACGACGCCGCCGAGTCCGGGCCGGGGAACGAGCCCGCGCTGCCGACGACCACGAGCCTCATCCGCGGGTGCCCCTTCCGCTGCGTGTCGGCGCACCGACGTCCGACGGCGGCCCAGGGAGCCATGATGCCGTGCGGGGCGCCGCGGCGGGCGGCCGTCGGTCCCCGCGGGGACGTGTCGCTCGTCACGGGGCGGCGGGGCCCCGACGGGCGTCGCGACCGCGCCCCGGCTCAGCGCAGCGCGCCGCGCGCCTCCACGTGCCGCACCTCGGGGCCGAGGAACCGCCGGGCCAGCGTCGCGAACGAGTCCGGGTCATCGGTCGCGAGGAACCGGTGCTCCGGGGCGCCGGCGGCCGGGTCCCGCTCGAGGTCGTGCGCCACCAGCTGGCGGTACACGTCCTTGGCGGTCTCCTCCGCGGACGACACCAGCGTGACGTCCTCGCCCATGACGTACGAGATCACCCCCGTCAGCAGCGGGTAGTGCGTGCAGCCGAGCACCAGCGTGTCGACGCCGGCCTCCTTGACCGGGCGCAGGTACTCCTCGGCGACGCTCAGCAGCTCCGGCCCGGAGGTGACGCCCGCCTCGACGAACTCCACGAACCGCGGGCACGCCTGGGTGGTCAGCTGCACGCCCGGGGCCACGGCGAACGCGTCGTCGTACGACTTCGACTTCACCGTCGACTCGGTGGCGATCACCCCGATCCTGCCGGTGCGCGTCGCGGCGACCGCCCGGCGCGCGGCCGGCAGGATCACCTCGACCACCGGCAGGCCGCGGCGCAGCGTGTACCGCTCGCGGGCGTCCCTCAGCACGGCGGACGAGGCGGTGTTGCAGGCGATGACCAGCATCTTCACGCCGGCGTCGACCAGGTCGTCCATCACCTCGAGCGCGTGCGCGCGGACCGCCGCCAGCGGCTTCGTGCCGTACGGGGTGTTGAGGGTGTCGCCGATGTAGAGCACCGACTCGTGCGGGAGCTGGTCGATGATCGCCCGCGCGTTGGTGAGCCCACCCACCCCCGAGTCGAAGATCCCGATGGGTGCGTCGTTCACGGCACCGATCCTAGTCCCGGCGGCCGGGGGCGTCCGGCAGGTCGGCGAGCAGGCACGCCATCAGCGTCTCCTGCCACCAGCCGAGCGCCAGGAACACCGAGCCGAGGTACTGCCGGGCCTGCCCCTCCGCGTCGCCGGGGCGGCCGCGGACCACCTCGTGCTCCAGCCGCTCGCTCGCCTCCTCGTCGACGACGCCCAGCCGCTCGCCGAGCACCAGGCGCACGTCGGTGAGCGTGGCAGCGAGCGCCGGGGCCCGCTCCTTCGTGACGCGCACGACCGCGACGGCCTCGTGCCGGCCCCGGGACCGGCGGCGGCGCCGGCCGTGCGGGGGGTCGTCGTCGGGGGCGCCCGGGCCGCGCGGCTCGTCGCCGGACTCGTCGCCCTCGTGCCCCAGCGCCTCGACCGTCAGCGCGTCGAACAGCACCGCCAGCCGGTCGATCTTCTGCTGGCGCAGGTCGTCCTCGGTGAGCCGGCGGAACTCCGCCGCCACCGCGTCGTCGTCCCGCGACGCGTCGGGCAGCAGCCGGTGCACCGCCGGGTCGTCGGGCGCGGGCAGCGGGTCGAGCCGCAGCCGCATGGCGAGCGCCGCGGCGTCGTCGGGCGCGGTGCCGCTCCCCGGCCGCGCGCTGCCCGTCTCCCGGGCGCGGTCCTCGAACCGCCCGCCGCCCAGCAGCTCCGCGACGTCGGCGACCACGGTCGCGAGCACCTCGCGCTCACCCGGGTCGACCTCCGCGACGAGCTCGTCGCCGTCCCGCCGGAACGCCCGCACCTAGGCGTCGCTCCGCTGCAGGGTGGCCCACAGGCCGAACGAGTGCATGGCCTGCACGTCCACCTCCATCTGCTCGCGGTTGCCCGTCGACACGGCGGAGCGCCCCTCCTCGTGCACCTCGAGCATCAGCTTCTCCGCCTTCTCCTGGGGGTAGCCGAAGTACGACCGGAAGACGTAGGTCACGTAGGACATGAGGTTCACGGGGTCGTTCCAGACGATCGTGACCCAGGCGTCGGCGAGCTGCCCGTCGGCGCGGGCGGTCTCCTCGGGTGCGATCTCCACGGACACCCGACCACTGTAGGTCCCGCGGCGACGCGGACCCGCAGGTCGGCGCCTACCGTGGGCACATGACCGCACCGAGCGCGCCGAGCACGGCCCTGCTGACCGACCGCTACGAGCTCACCATGCTCCAGGCCGCCCTCGCGGACGGCACCGCCGACCGCCGGTGCGTGTTCGAGGTGTTCACGCGGCGCCTCCCCCACGGCCGCCGGTACGGCGTGCTCGCCGGGACGGGGCGCGTCCTGGAGGCGCTCGCCGACTTCCGGTTCGGCCCCGAGGAGCTGGACTGGCTGGCCCGGGAGCGCGTCGTCGACGACGCCACGCTGGCGTACCTCGCGGACTACCGGTTCACCGGCTCGGTCCACGGCTACGCCGAGGGCGAGATGTTCTTCCCGCACTCCCCCGTGCTGACCGTCGAGGGCACGTTCGCCGAGGCCGTGCTCCTCGAGACCGTCGTGCTCTCGGTGCTCAACTACGACTCCGCGATCGCGTCGGCCGCGTCCCGGATGACCTCGGCCGCGATCGGCCGGCCGGTCCTGGAGATGGGCGCCCGCCGGGCGCACGAGCAGGCCGCCGTCGCCGCTGCGCGTGCCGCCGCCGTCGCCGGGTTCGCCGGGACGTCCAACCTGGAGGCCGGCCGCCGGTACGGGCTGCCCACGATCGGCACCGCCGCGCACGCCTTCACGCTGCTGCACGACGACGAGGAGGCCGCGTTCGCCGCGCAGGTCGCCTCGGCGGGCGCCGGCACGACCCTGCTGGTCGACACCTACGACGTGCGGCGGGGCGTCGAGCGGGCCGTCGCCGCGGCCGGCCCCGGGCTCGGGGCGGTGCGGCTCGACTCCGGCGACCTCGGCGTGCTCGCGCAGGAGGTCCGGGCCCAGCTCGACGGCCTCGGCGCGCGGGGCACGAAGATCGTCGTCACCTCCGACCTGGACGAGTACGCGATCGCGGCGCTGGCGGTCGCCCCCGTGGACTCCTACGGCGTCGGCACCTCGCTGGTCACCGGCTCCGGCGCGCCGACCTGCGGCATGGTCTACAAGCTCGTGGCCCGCGAGGGGTCGGACGGCCGGCTCGCGCCGGTCGCGAAGGCGTCGAAGGCCAAGGAGTCGGTCGGCGGGCGGAAGTCCGCGGCCCGGCGGCTCGACGGCGACGGCCGGGCGGTCGAGGAGGTCGTGGTCGACGGCCCCGACGAGGCGGTCGCGGCGTGGGCGCCGGCCGAGGACGACCTGCGCGCCCTGGTGGTGCCGCTGGTGACCGACGGCGAGGTGCTCCCGGGCCTGACCGGGGCGGAGGGCGTGGCCGCGGCGACGGCCCGGCACGCGGCGTCCCGGGACGAGCTCCCGCGCGGCGCCCGGCGCCTCTCGGCCGACGAGGCCGCGATCCCGACGGTGACGCTCACGCTCTGAGGGCTGCGGGGCCGCGGGCCGCGGAACCCCGGGCACACGACGACGCCCGCGCTCCAGGGGGGTGCGCGGGCGTCGTCGTGCGTGGTGCGGTGTCGCTACACGCGGGCCTTCCCTCGACGCAGCAGCCCGAGGATCAGGCTCACGACGAGGACGGCGATACCGATCCAGATGAGGATCTTGGCGGCCTCGACCGCCACGCCGACGATGAGCAGCACGGCACCGATGATGATGAGGATCAGCCACGTAGGCATCTGACGGCTCCCTTTCGTCCTACGGCATCGCGCCCACCGGGTTTCTCCCGGTGAACGCGCTGTTCACGGGGATGACGATGGCACCGATCCTGAGGTTCGGCACGTCGAGCGCACGGGTTGCGGATCCCGCGGCCGGTGGTACACGCCGACCCGCTGACCTGCGGGTCCGTACCGGATGTGACGTCGGTCAGCGCTTGCCGACGAACCACCCGCGCAGCATCGCCACCCGCGCCTCGAGCTGCTTCGGGTCCGCCAGGGCCACCTCCGGCCCGCCGCACCGGCGCCGCAGCTCCGTGTGCACCGCGCCGTGCGGCTGGCCGCTCTTGCGGGACCAGGCGCCCACCAGCTGGGCGAGCTCCTTGCGCAGCTCGGCCTGCTTGCGGTGGTCCATCTCGGCCCGGTCCTCGACCGGCTGGGCCTTCGACCGCTTGGCGCTCTGCTGGCTCGCCTGGCGCTGCCGCAGCAGCGTCGTCACCTGGTCGGGGTCGAGCAGGCCGGGCAGGCCGAGGAAGTCGAGCTCCTCGTCCGAGCCGACGTCCGCGCCCGTGCCGAACTCGCCGCCGTCGAACAGCACGCGGTCGAACGACGCCTGCGCCTCGAGGGCCTCGAACGTGCCCTGCAGCGCGTCCGACCCCTTCTCGGCGCGGTTCGCCTGCGCGACGAGCGCGTCCTCGGGGTTGTAGCCCTCGCCCTGCTCCTCCGCGGTCAGCGGGCGGTCGAGGGCGTGGTCCCGCTCGACCTCCATGCTGTTGGCGAGCGCCAGCAGCGGGGCGACGCTCGGCAGGAACACCGACGCGGTCTCGCCGCGCTTGCGGGCACGGACGAACCGGCCGATGGCCTGGGCGAAGAACAGCGGCGTCGACGTGCTGGTGGCGTAGACGCCGACCGCGAGCCGCGGGACGTCGACGCCCTCGGACACCATGCGGACCGCGACCAGCCAGCGCTCGTCGGAGGCGGAGAACTCGTCGATGCGGGCGCTCGCGCCGTCGTCGTCCGACAGCACCACCGTCGGCGACTTCCCGGTGAGCCGGGCGATGTGCCCGGCGTAGGCGCGCGCGTCGGTCTGGTCGGTCGCGATGATCATGGCCCCGGCGTCCGGGACCGTGCGGCGGACCTCGGTCAGCCGGCGGTCGGCCGCGGCGATCACGGACGGGATCCACTCGCCGTCGGGGTTGAGCGCCGTGCGCCACGCCTGCGCGGTCATGTCCTTGGTCAGCGGCTCGCCCAGGCGGGCGCTGACCTCGTCGCCGGCCTTGGTGCGCCAGCGCATCGAACCGGAGTACGTGAGGAACAGCACGGGGCGGACGACGTGGTCCCGCAGCGCCTCGGAGTACCCGTAGGTGTAGTCGGCCTTGCTGCGGCGGATGCCGTCGACGCCGCGCTCGTACTCGACGAACGGGATCTGCGCCGTGTCGGACCGGAACGGGGTGCCGGTCAGCGACAGCCGACGGGTGGCGCCCTCGAACGCCTCGTGCACCGCGTCGCCCCAGGACAGCGCGTCGCCGCCGTGGTGCACCTCGTCGAGGATCACCAGCGTGCGGGCGGCGGTCGTGCGGGCGGCGTGCAGCGCGGGCTTGGACGCGACGCCGGCGTAGGTCAGCGCCACGCCGTCGAAGCCGTGCCCGTGCCGGCCCTGGGAGTTCTTGAAGTTCGGGTCGAGCTTGATGCCAACCCGCGCGGCGGCGTCGGCCCACTGGTGCTTGAGGTGCTCGGTGGGCGCGACGACGGTCACGCGGCGCACGATGCCGGCCTGCAGCAGCTCGGTCGCGATGCGGAGCGCGAAGGTCGTCTTGCCCGCACCCGGCGTCGCGACCGCGAGGAAGTCCCGCGGCTCGGTCGTCAGGTACTGCTCGAGGGCCTCGGCCTGCCAGGCACGCAGCTTGCCCGCCGTCCCCCAGGGCGCACGCGCAGGGAACGCCGGGGGCAGCTGCGATGCTGCTGACGGCGAGGCGTGCGTGCTGGGTGCGGAGGCGGGGCGGTCCGCGGCGCTCACTGTCCGCCGGAGGAGTCGCCGGACCCCTTGCCGCGGCCGAAGCCCCAGCGGCGTCCGCCGCCCGAGCCCTTGCCGGAGTCCCCGTCGCCGCCGTCCTGCGGCTCCCGGAGGCCCTCGTAGATCTCCTTGCACACCGGGCACACGGGGAACTTGTTCGGGTCCCGGCCCGGCACCCACACCTTCCCGCAGAGCGCGACCACGGGCTTGCCGGACATCGCCGACTCCATGATCTTCTCCTTGCGCACGTAGTGCGCGAAGCGCTCGTGGTCCCCGGGCTCGGCGGTCTGCTCGGCGGGCCGCTCGAGCAGCCCGGTCCCGGCGCCGGTGCCGGGGTCCGAGAGTCGGTCCGGCTCGGTGCTCGGCGGCAGGGGCTCACTCATGCCGACAACTGTACGCGGCCCCTCCGACGCCCCCGGGCCTTCGCCGAGGTCGTCGGTTCCGTCCAGATGGGAGGTGGCGCAAACACCGACCTCGGGCGGAACCCCCGACCTCGTCAGCGTGACGAGCGCGACAGGGCACGGGCGACGCGAGCCACCAGGGGCGCGGGCGCGCGGAGGTCGTCCCAGGTGACGCGCAGCACGCGCCAACCCTCCTCCTCCAGCGCATCCTCCACCGCGACCCGGGGCACCGGCCACCCGAGGTCGAGGAAGAACCGGCCGCGGCGTGTGACCACCTCCACCTGCAGCTCCGGCGGGGGCAGTCCTCCGGAGTGCAGCGACCAGCGCAGCAGCGTCTCCCCCGGTGACTGCGCGCGACCGTCCGCGAGGGCGATCACGTCTCTCGCCCGGACGATCCCGCGAGCCCCCCGACCGAGCGGCCAGGGCCGTGTCGAGCGCGCCCGCGTCAGCCCCGGCTCGGAGTGCCGAGTCGGCGATCACGAGCCCTCGATCGGGGGGCAAGGATGCCGCGCAGTCCACCACCGTCCGGACGAGCGTCGTCACCGGGAGCCCGGACACCTCGGCCCGGTCCTCCGCAGGCAGGTCGCCGTGATGCCGTACGACGGGATCGTCTCCCCGGCTCCGCGGCCGGGTCGGCTGGATGAGGTGCGTCAAGCCGGAGATGCCGACGGCGTCGCACCCCCAGAGGAGCGCGGCGGACTCGTGGCTGAACCACCGCGCTCCCGACGTCTGCCGGTGGACCGCCCGGATCCGGGCGAGAGCGATCCGCCGCCGGTCCCGCGCAGGGCCGAGCGACTCGCCTCGCTCCACGTACGCGCCTCGTCGCACCCGCTCGAGGTCGGGCCGTCGGCGGAGCCGCCCGGACGAGACGGCAGCATCACGGACCAGCAGCACGTCGGAGATCTCGAGGTCGGCCATCCCTCACGATCCCGCGGGGCCGGACGGCGACGGTGTGGTCCGCCGAGATCTGTGGACAGCCATCGCCGAGGTCGTCGGTTGCGTCCATCTGAGGGGGTGCGCAACCGACGACCTCGGGCGGAACCGACGACCTCGGCCGGCGCGCCGCTACGAGCGGAGGATGCTCTGCAGCTTCTTGCCGCGGGCCAGCTCGTCGACCAGCTTGTCCATCCAGCGGATCTGCTGCATGAGCGGGTCCTCGATATCCTCCACCCGCACGCCGCAGACCACGCCCCGGATCAGCGTCGTGTTCGGGTTCATCGCCGGGGCCCGCTCGAAGAACTCCGCGAGCGTCCGGTCGTCCGCCAGGGCCGCGGCCAGGCCCGCCTCGTCGTAGCCGGTCAGCCACTCCAGGACCTCGCCGAGCTCGGCGACGTCACGGCCCTTGCGCTCGACCTTCGTCACGTAGTGCGGGTAGATCGCCGCGAACGGCGTCCCGAAGATCCGGTGCCCTCCGGCCGCGCCGACAGTGCCCGAACCGCCCGCCGCACTCACCCCCGCCACGCTCAGATCCCCTGCCAGCCGGGCTTCGCGTCGAACGTCTCCCGGTAGTACGACGCCAGCTGCAGCCGGCCGGCCGCGGCCTCGTCCACCAGGACCGTCGCGTGCGGGTGGTGCTGCAGGATCGTGCCGGGCCACATCGCGCTGACCGAGCCCTCGACGAGCTGGTGCACGGCCTCGGCCTTGTGCTTCCCGCTGGCGAGCAGCACCACGTGCCGCGCGGACATGATCGTCGCGAGGCCCTGGGTGAGGCAGTGCGTCGGCACCTGCGAGACGTCGCCGCCGAAGAACCGCGCGTTGTCCTCGCGGGTCTGGCGGGTCAGCGTCTTGATCCGGGTGCGGGACGCCAGCGACGACCCGGGCTCGTTGAACGCGATGTGCCCGTCGGTGCCGACGCCGAGGATCTGCACGTCCACGCCGCCGGCGTCCGCGATGGCCGCCTCGTACGCCGCGCACGCGCCCGGGATGTCCGACGCGAGGCCGTCGGGCCCGTGCACGTCGTCCGGGTCGATGTCGACGCGGGACGCGAACTCCTTCTCGATGACGTTGCGGTACCGCTCGGGGTGGTCGGCGGGCAGGCCGACGTACTCGTCGAGCATGAAGGCGCGCACCCCGGCGAAGGACAGCCCCTCCTCCGCGTGCCGGCGGGCGAGCTCGTCGTAGACGGCCAGCGGGCTGGACCCGGTGGCGATGCCGAGCACCGCGTGCCCGCCGTCCGCGGCGCGCCCGCGCACGACCCGCTCGATCGCGTCGGCGGCCAGCCGCGCGAGCTCGGGGCCCGGGGCGATGACGACCTCCATCAGGACTCCTTCCGTCCGACCAGCGCGGCACCCACGGCACCCACCGGCACTCCGCGCGGCGCGAGGGACACCCGCTCCGCCATGTGCATCGCGGCCAGGAACGCGGAGTCCCGGGCCTCGTCGTCCAGCCGCGCGCGCACCACCCGCAGCAGCGGGTCGCCGAGCTCGGCGACCCCGCCCCCGACGACGACGTGCGCGACGTCGGTGGTGAGCAGGAGAACGCGCACCGCGGCGGCCACGGCCCCGGCGAACCGGTCGCGCACCGCCACGGCACCAGCATCCCCGGAGTCGGCCGCCTCGAACAGGGCCACCGGGGCCGGGCGGTCGCCGGGACCGGGCCACGCGGCGGACAGCGCCCCGCCGGACGCGTACTGCTCGAGGCAGCCGCGCTGCCCGCAAGGGCACGGCAGCCCACCGGGGACGTGCACCAGGTGGCCGATCTCGCCGGCCACGCCCGAGGCGCCGCGCCGCAGCCGGCCGTCCAGCACGAGGCCCGCGGCCAGGCCGGTGCCGAGCGCGAGGAACGCGAGGTCGGGCGCCGGGTCGGGCAGCAGGTGCGCCGCGCCGAGCGCGGCCACGTTGAGGTCGTTCTCGAGCCGCACCGGCACCCCGTCGAGCGCGGCCGACACCTGCGCCGCGAGCGGCACCGCCGCCTCGATCCCGAGGTTCACCGCGTGCTCGACGCGGCCCCTCGCGGGGTCGACGATCCCGGGCAGCCCGATGCCGACGCCCGCCAGCGCGCCCGCGGGCAGGCCGGCCTCCGCGACGAGCGCCCGCACGGCCTCCGCGGCGGTCCCGGCGACGCCGTCGCCCCCGGACCGGGCGGCGAGCCGCACCGACGGGCCCACGGCGCCGTCCGGCGCGACGAGCACGCCGAGCGTCTTGGTGCCGCCCACGTCGAGCCCGACGGACCACCCCGCGGCGAGGTCCGGACCGCCCTCGACGGTGGTGGCCACCTCGGCGGCGACCGCCGGCGCTCCCCCGAGCGGCACGGCCGCCCCGACCCCGGCGGCCACGGCCCCGGCCGGCGCCGGCACGCCCGACCCCTCCGGCCCCGCGGACGCCCCGCGCGGCCAGGTCATCAGCTCGTCCACGTCAGCCCTTCACCGCTCCGGACACCAGCCCCGAGGTCATCCTGCCCTGCACCAGCAGGAAGAAGACGATCACGGGGACGGCGATGAGGGTCGACGCGGCCATGACCTCGCCCCAGTCGACGCCGCGGTTCGCGGACGACGCGAGGAACGACCGCAGCCACAGCGGCAGCGTGCGGGCGGACTCGGCGGGCAGCGCGACGAGCGCGACGGTGAACTCGTTCCACGCCTGCAGGAACGCGTACACCCCCGACGCGACCAGGCCGGGCGCGAGCAGCGGGAACGTGATCCGCAGGAACGCCTTGACCCGGCTGAGCCCGTCGACCATCGCGGCCTCCTCGAGCTCGATCGGCACGCCGGCGACGAACCCGCGGAGCATCCAGATCGTGAACGGCACGACGGCCGCGGTGTACAGGACCGAGACGCCGATGACGCTGTTCAGCAGGTTGACCGAGGACAGCATCTTGTACTGCGCGATGAACAGGCCCTCGGCGGGCAGCATCTGCACGAACAGCACCGCGATGACGAACGTCAGCCGCCCGCGGAACCGGAACCGGCTGATCGCGAGCGCCGCGAGGAACGCGAACACCAGCACGGCCACGACGGTGACCGCGGTGATCGCCAGGCTCATCCGCAGCGCGGTGCCGAACCCGGCGCCGTCCAGCACGGACCGGAAGTTCGCGAGGGTGGCGCCGGTGGGCAGGAAGGTCGGCGTCGTGGACCGCAGCCGGGAGCCCGGCAGCACCGAGGACAGCACCATCCAGTAGACGGGGAACGCCCACACGACGGCGATGACGACGGCCAGCAGCCCGAGCAGCGCGCGGCGGACCCGGCGCCCGACCCGGCCCCCGGCGGCTCCCCGGCGCGGTCCGGGCCCGGAGGCGCTCGGCACGGCGGGCGTCCCGGCACGGGCCGGCGGGGCGGCGACCGGGTCCACCGACCCAGCGGGGCCCGCGGGGGACGTGGTGGCGCTCATGCGTCCTCCTTCAGCAGGTTCCGGACGTACGGCCAGCTCAGCAGCACGGTCAGCGCGAGCACGAAGATCGACACGGCGGCCGCGCCGGCGAAGTCCTGCCGGCCGATGCCGAGCTCGAAGATGAAGTTGCCGAGCAGGTTGGTCTCGCTGACCGGAGCGCCGCTGTCCTGCAGCAGCCGGATCTGCGCGAACACCCGCAGGTCCCAGATGATCTGCAGCAGCAGCACGATCGACAGCACGGGGCGGATCAGCGGCATCGTGATGTGCCAGAGGATCCGGGTCGGGCCGGCGCCGTCGATGCGGGCGGCCTCGAGCACCTCGTCGGACACCTGCGTCAGCGCGGCGTAGACGGACAGCGCCACGAACGGCACCGACATCCACACGATGATCACGGTCGCGACGAAGAAGAACGACAGCGGCTGGGCGAGCCACGCGTGCCCGCTGTACTGGTCGAAGCCCAGCTGGACGAGCAGCCAGTTCACGACGCCGGTGCGCCAGTCGAACAGCCACTTCCACACGGTGACGGCGGCGACCATCGGCATGGCCCAGGCGAGCAGCAGGGCGACCTGCAGCACGATCCGGACGACCGGGTGCACGGCCTTCATCAGCAGCGCGAACAGCACACCGAGGATCACGGTGGCGAACGCGTTGACCAGGCAGAACACGATCGAACGGGCGACGACGGCCCAGAGCCGGTCGTCGGTGAAGATGCGGGCGTAGTTGTCGAGCCCGACGAACGTCGGCGGCTGGCCGAACTGCTGCGCCAGGCCGAACTCCTGCATTGACGTGACGACCTGCCAGTACAGCGGGTACCCCATGCCGGTGAGCAGGACGAGGACGGCGGGGACCAGCAGGACGTAGGCGGTGAGGCCGGGCCGGCGGCGACGGGGCCGGCCCGCGGCGGGCGCGGGGGCCGCCGGCGGCGCGGGCGGGGTGGCCGGCCCGGGGCGGGCCGCGGTGGTGGACATGGCACCTCTCCTGACGAGCGGTGGCCGGACGGTCCCGGCCGCGGGGCGCGTGCCCCGCGGCCGGGAGGACGTCACTGGCCGTTGAGCATCGGCGTGATCTTCTCGTCGTACTGCGCGGCGAGCTCGGTCACGTCACCGCCCTCGGCGATCGCCTGGAACAGCTCCTCGTAGACGAACGCCGCCTCGACGGCCGCCCAGCCCGGCGCGGCCGGGGTGAGCTTGGAGGCCGCCGCGGTCTCGATCATCGTGGTGGCGAACTTGTCGTCGCCGAGGGCGTCGACGTACTGCGCGTTCGCCGGGCCGAGGCCGTTCTCGCCGAGCATCTGCTGGTACTCGGGCGAGAAGATGATCCGCAGCAGGTTCTCGGACAGCTCCGGGTGCTGGGACTTGGCCGAGATGGCGATGTTCGACCCGCCCGCGAACACGGGCGCGATGCCGCCGTCCACGCCGGGCAGGGCGAAGATGTCGAACTTCGACTCGTCCACCATGCCGTCGCGGACCTCCTCACCGTCGTCGTTCGTGGTGAGGTCGCCGATCGACCAGCGGGCCCAGCCCGGCGCCATGATCGTCGCGGCGGCCGGGGCGGCGCCGTCGGTGCCGTCGTTCAGGAAGTCCCAGTACGCCACGTCGCGCTCGGTGGCCGGCACGTTGGACGAGCCCGCGTAGACGTCCTGCCACTCCTCGAGGCCCTTGATCGTGTTCGGGTCGGACAGCGTCGAGGTCCACTCGCCGCCGTCCTCGGTGGCGAGCTCGCCGCCGTTCGCGAACACCCAGGAGATGCCGTTGCGCCAGTCCTGGCCGCCGATCGCGAAGCCCGACTGGCTGTCGGTCTTGAGCGCCTTGACGTCGTCGGCGAACTCGGAGAGCGTCGTCGGCTTCTCGAGGCCCGCGGCGGACCAGAGGTCGGCGCGGTAGAACATGTAGCGCGAACCGAAGTAGTACGGCAGCGCGTAGTTCTTGCCGTCCGCCTTGCCCACCTCGACGAACGACGGCAGCAGGTCGTCGCCGCCGAGCTCGTCGTAGAGCGGGGTGAGGTCGCGGAACGCGCCGATGGTGGTGAACGTCGGCGACTGCGTGTTGCCGATCTCGACCACGTCGGGCGTGTTCGCCTCGTCCGGCAGCGCCGTCGTCAGCTTGGTGACGACGTCGTTCCAGTCCTGCTCCTCGATGACGAGGGTCGACCCGGGGTTCTCCTCCTCGAAGGTCGTCTTGAGGTAGTCGCGCAGCTCGTCGGGGGTGTCCGCCCCGTTGAGCCAGAGCGTGATCTCCGCGGCCTCGGGGGTCCCGTCGGACCCGGTCGAGCCGCCGTCGTCGCCCGACGAGCAGGCGGTCAGCACGAGCGCCGCCGCCACACCGACGGCTGCCATCCGTACGATCTTCACGTTGGTGTTCCTCCCTGATGCGAGGCGGGGCCTGCAAGCCCCGCCGGGGGTGGTGGTACCGGCACTGCAAGCGGTCGGCTCGGGGTCGTCACGTGACCCCGAGCTGACCGGACAGCACGAGGGCCGCGGCGCCGGAGAGCGCCCCGTCCTCGTCCAGCGAACCCATCCGCAGCACGAGGTCCTGCCCCAGCAGGGGCAGGGTCCGGGCCCGGAGCGTGGCGAGCGCCTCGACCCTGAGGGCTCCGTCCAGCAGCTCCGGGGGACCCGAGAGCAGGACCTCGGCGAGGTTGAGGGCACTGACGACGGGAGCGAGGGCCACGCCCAGCTTCCGTCCGACCGACGCGAGCACCGCGTCGGACTCCTCGGGGCTGCGGCCGGCGGTGGCGCGGCGCAGCGCGGGCAGGGAGAGCAGCGTCTCCAGGCAGCCGGCGCGCCCGCACGCGCACGGCCGGGGCTCGGGGTCGCCGGCCCGCACGTCGCGGTCGTCGACCACGGTGACGTGCCCGATCTCCCCGGCGGCGTGCGCGGGGCCGCGCACCAGCGCGCCGTCCAGCACGATCCCGGCGCCGAGGCCCTGGCCGACGGTGACGACCATGAGGCCCGCGCCGGACGCGCCGCCGTACGTGTACTCCCCCAGCGCGTGGGTGTTCGCGTCGTTGGCGACCTGCACCGGCACGCCGAGCCGCTCGGCGAGCAGCGCGGCCAGCGGCAAGTCGTACCAGCCGCGGTTGGGCGCCTGCACGACGACCCCGGCGGCGTCGATCACGCCGGGCGACCCGATGCCGACGCCGACGACGGGCCGGTCCGCGGCGGCGAGCAGCTCGCGGCACAGGTCCTCGAGCACCGCGACCGCGGCGTCGCCGGTCCGGCCGTCGAGCGAGACGGTGCGCCGGGCGACGACCACCCCGGTGAGCGTCATGACCGCGCCGCGCAGGCTGGCGTCGTCCGCGAGGTCGACCGCGACGACCTGGAACTCCTCGGTCCGCATCCCGACGAGCGTCGCCGGCTTGCCGACCCTCCCCTCCGGGCGGACGCCGAGCTCGGCGACCAGGCCCTCGGAGATGAGCACCGACACCAGGTCGGAGACCGTGACGCGGGTGAGGCCGGTGCTGCGCGCGAGGTCGGCGCGGGACGACGGGCCCTGGTGGAACAGGTGCTGCAGGACGAGCGACCGGTTGTGCGCCCGGGCGTGCTCGGGGAGCACCTTGCCCGTCGGGCGGAGTGTGCGCCCGACCCCCCGGTGGCCCGAGGTGGACGGCCGCACGGCCGGCGTCGTCACCGGCTCGGACACTGTCATGTTTGTTAGTAGACCTTCCTTACTAATCCACCGTCAAGGAGTTCGTGTGACCGTGACCACTTCGTGACCGGGCGTTCACAAGGGCGACATGCGGCGCGGGCGGGCCGCCTCCACTCAGCCGCCACTCATTGTTGGACTGAGTCCACCTATGCCGGTTGCCGTTCTCGTCCCCGCCGGTCCATGGAACCGGTTACGCACGGTGAGTACCCGGCGCCGGCCCGAGGGCCACCCCTGAGCCTCGTCAGGCTGGGAGGACCGGGCGGCGCCCAGTCGCCGGACCGACGAAGGAGTCGACCATGAACACCTCACGTGTCCGCACCGCGCTCGTCGCGATCACGACCGCAGCCCTGGTCCTGGCCGCGATACCGGCGACGGCGTCCCCGACCACGACCGACCGCTCCGCGGAACCCCCGCCGCCCGCACCGACCGCGACCGCGGAGGTCAGGGATCTCGCCGACCTGCCTGGCGACCTCCCTGACGGTGCGACGGTCGCGCAGTTCGGGACCGGCAGCTACGTCGTCACGCTCCCCGGGACGACCGCGACCCCCGCGGAACCGCTGTCGGTGGGAGTGGGGCGGACCATCTACATCTACTTGAACCGCACGGAGCAGAGCATGCTCGCGAACGGAGGTGCTGCGGGCCTTGCGGCTCTGGCGTGCGCGACCGGCGGCATCGCCGTGTGCGTCGGTGTGAGCGCTGCGCTCGCCGCCGCAGCGACGTGGGTGAACCGCAACGGCTTCTGCCCGTCCCGGCTCGAGATCGCGGTGGCCCGGGGGTACAAGTGCGTCCGCTAGAGATCCGGCACCCCGTGCGGGCGCTCGTCGCGACGGTCACCCTCGTTCTGGTCGGCGCGACCACTGCGGCACTGAGCTCTCCGACGACCGCCCGGGCGTTCTGGGCCGTGCTGCTCGGCGCCGTGGCGCTGCTCGTCGTGCCGTTCACGATCGCCACCGTGGTGCACGTCCGGGCTCGTCGGCGCCGCGTCCGCGAGCACGACGCCTCGTGACCCGGCGCCACCCGTGGACCGGAGCGTTCTGCCCGACACGCCGGAGCGTGTCGGGCAGAACGCTCCACCCGACCCCGTTCGTCAGGGAATGCCCCGCCCCTCCCCCGCGCTGCACCGGGCATGGAGCTCGGCCTGTACACGTTCGGCGACATCCACCCCGACCCGGTCACCGGCGCGGTGACCTCCCCCGCACAGCGCCTGCGCGACGTGCTGGAGCGGGTCCGCCTCGCCGAGGAGGTCGGCCTGGACCACGTCGGCATCGGCGAGCACCACCGCCCCGACTACGCCATCTCCTCCCCCGCGACCGTGATCGCGGCGGCGCTCGCCCAGACCGAGCGGATCAGCGTCGGCAGCGCCGTGACCGTGCTGTCGACCGAGGACCCCGTCCGGCTCTACCAGCAGTTCGCGACGATGGACCTGCTGTCCGGCGGCCGCGTGGAGCTGCTCGCGGGGCGCGGGTCGTTCATCGAGTCCTACCCGCTGTTCGGCGCCTCGCTCGACGACTACGACGATCTGTTCGACGAGAAGATCCGGCTCCTGCTCCGGATCGACCGCGGCAACCCAGTCACCTGGTCCGGCCGGTTCCGCGCGCCGCTGCACGCCGCCGAGGTGCTGCCTCGCCCGCTCGACAAGCCCGGGCTCGGCGAGCACCTGCGGATCGCGGTCGCCACCGGCGGCAACCCGGCGTCCTCGGACCGCGCGGGCCGGCTCGGCCTCCCCGTGTCCTACGCGATCATCGGCGGCAGGCCCGCGGACTTCGCCCCGCTGGTGCGGCTGTACCGGGCCGCGCACGCGGAGGGCGGCCACGACCCCGCCACGCAGCGCGTGGAGGTCGCCGGCATGGGGTTCGTCGCCGACGACGCGAAGCAGGCGCGGGAGTTCTTCTTCCCGTACTGGCTCAGCACGATGCGCCGGATCGCCGCCGAGCGCGGGTTCGCGATCCCGAACCGGATCGCGTTCGAGTCCCAGGCAGCGAAGGGCGGGGCCTACTTCGTCGGGTCGCCGCACGAGGTCGCGGACCGCATCGTCGCGCTGCACGCCGCGCTCGGGCACGACCGGCAGATCTTCCAGATGGACCTGAGTGGCGTGCCGCAGCGGGAGAGCCTGCGCGCGATCGAGCTGCTGGGCACCCAGGTGGCCCCGCTCGTCCGCGAGGCCCTGGGCTGACCCGGGCGGGCCGCACGTCCCGCTCGCCCACCGCCCCGGCCTCGATACGGTGTGACCTGTTGGATCTTGCTTCCGAGAGGGACTCGCCGTGACTGCACCCGTCGACGCCACCACCACCGGCGCCTGGACCGCCCTGACCGCGCACGAGGAGTCGTTCCTCCCCGACCTGCGGGGCTGGTTCGACGCCGACCCCGAGCGCGCGACGCGCCTGACCCGGCAGCTGGCCGACCTCACTGTCGACCTGTCGAAGAACCTCGTCACCGACGAGACCCTGTCCCTGCTCGTCGCCCTCGCGGACCAGGTCGGCCTGAAGGCCCGGCTCGACGCGATGTTCGCCGGCGAGCACATCAACGTCACCGAGGACCGCGCCGTGCTGCACACCGCGCTGCGCCGCCCGGCCGACGCGGAGCCCACCCTCGTCGTCGACGGCCAGGACGTGGACGCCGACGTGCAGGAGGTGCTCGCGAAGATCGCCGCGTTCGCCGACAAGGTCCGTTCCGGCGAGTGGACCGGCGTCACCGGCGAGCGCGTCGCGACCGTCGTGAACATCGGCATCGGCGGCTCGGACCTCGGCCCGGTCATGGCGTACGAGGCGCTCAAGCCGTACGTGCAGGACGGCCTCGAGGTGCGGTTCGTGTCGAACATCGACCCGACCGACATCGCGGAGAAGACCCGGGACCTCGACCCGACGACGACGCTGTTCGTCGTCGCCTCCAAGACCTTCGGCACACTCGAGACGCTCACCAACGCGCGGCTCGCCCGCGACTGGCTGTGGCGCGAGCTCGTCGCCACCGGCGCGATCGAGGACACCGAGGAGGCCCGCACCGGCGCGGTCGCCAAGCACTTCGTCGCGGTGTCGACGGCGCTCGACAAGGTCGCCGCGTTCGGCATCGACCCGGAGAACGCGTTCGGGTTCTGGGACTGGGTCGGCGGGCGCTACTCGGTCGACTCGGCGATCGGCACCTCGCTGGCGATCGCGATCGGCCCGGACGCCTTCGGCGAGTTCCTCGAGGGCTTCCACGCCGTCGACGAGCACGTCCGCACCACGCCGTTCGACCAGAACGTGCCGGTCCTCATGGGCCTGCTCAACGTCTGGTACGTCAACTTCCTGGACGCGCACACGCACGCCGTCCTGCCGTACGCCCAGTACCTGCACCGGTTCCCGGCGTACCTGCAGCAGCTGACCATGGAGTCGAACGGCAAGTCGGTCCGCTGGGACGGCACCCCGGTGACGACCGAGACCGGCGAGGTGTTCTGGGGCGAGCCCGGCACCAACGGCCAGCACGCGTTCTACCAGCTGATCCACCAGGGCACCCGGCTGATCCCGGCGGACTTCATCGCGGTCGCCAACCCGGCGCACCCGCTGAAGGACGGCGAGACCGACGTGCACGGCCTGTTCCTGGCGAACTTCTTCGCGCAGACCAAGGCGCTGGCGTTCGGGAAGACCGCGGACGAGGTGCGCGCCGAGGGCACCGCCGAGGAGATCGTCCCGGCGCGCGTGTTCCCGGGGAACCGCCCGACCACGTCGATCCTGGCCCCGTCGCTGACCCCGTCGGTGCTCGGCCAGCTCATCGCGCTGTACGAGCACATCACGTTCGTCGAGGGCGTCGTCTGGGGCATCGACTCGTTCGACCAGTGGGGCGTCGAGCTCGGCAAGAAGCTCGCGCTCGAGATCGCCCCGGCGGTCGAGGGCGACGCGGATGCGCTGGCGGCCCAGGACCCGTCGACCCGCTCCCTGATCGCGCGCTACCTGGACCTGCGCCAGGGCTGACCCCCACCCCGGCCAGCCACGCACGGGCCCGCCGCGACGACGGTCGCGGCGGGCCCGTCGCCGTCCCTGGCGGCCCCCGCCGCGCCGGCGGGCGCGCCAGCGTCCGCGCCGAGCGAGTAGTCGACACGTCGAGGGAGTAGTCGACGGCTACACGCTCGACGTGTCGACTGCCCCCTCGGCGGCCCGGGCGGGGCGGGCGGGGCGGGGAGGGCGGGGCGGGGAGGGCGGCGTGCGGGGCGCGCGGCGCGTCGGCGGGCGCGCTCAGGCGACCGGGCGCGGGCGGCGGCGGCCCAGGAGGTCGTCCAGCGGGTCCGCCCGGTCCTCGACCTGCGTCGGGACCGGGGGCGACGCCAGGCCCGCGTCGACCGGCGGGAGCACCGGGCCGCCGACGAGCACCGTCGGCTGCGGGACCGGGATCCCGTCCGCGTCGGGCCACCGGGCCGCGTCGGCGCGGTCCCGGCGGCGGCGCGCGCGCACGGACGCGCGCAGGGCGACCCCGACGAGCACGGCGGCGAGGACGGCGGCCTCGTAGGCCAGCACGACCTGGGCGTACAGCGTCAACCACACCTGGAGCGCCAGCACGGCCACGCCGGCCAGCACGACGGCCACCCGTCCCATGAGACCCCCTCGGCTCATCAGCGCTGCGGTGCGTGCGGCAGGCCAGCGTCCCGCCGATCGCGGGCCGGGTCAAGACCCTCCGGGTGAGGCCTGGTCAGCGGCCGCGGGCGCCACTCACCCGGCCGTCGGCACGTCGCCGAACCAGTCCCGGACCCGCGCCACGACCGTGCGGTCGAACGTGTCGTCGTCGTGGTGCGCGGACAGCCAGCGCACGAACGAGCCGCCGGCGACCGCGTCGAGCTCGCGCCGACAGGCGGCGGTCCGGGTCACCGCGACCTCGAGCTGGTCGGCGGCCTCGTCGGGCGTCCGGTAGAGGTACGGGTAGCCGTCCGGCAGCAGGGCCCGCGCCCACGGCAGGTCCGGGAACACGCCGACGGCGCCGGCCGCGAGCGCCTCGACGTACTCCAGCCCGTAGGACTCCTCGGTGGCGGTCGCGAGGAACGCCGTGGTCCGGCCGAGCGCCTCCCAGTAGGAGTCGCGGGTCGCGGTGAGCGGGCCGACCCAGCACCACGGCCGCTCGGACATCCGCATCGCGGTCTCGGAGACCAGGTGCGACTCGTGCAGCCGGGCCTCGACGCGGATCGGGGTACGGCGCTGCACGCGGTCGACGACCTCGAGGAACAGCCGCGGCTGCTTGCGCTCGGAGACGTAGATCGCCGGGTACAGCACGACCGGGACGTCCGGCTCGTGCCGCGGCCGGACGTGGTCGACCCGGAACCCGAGGTTGACCCACCCGGTGCGGGCCCGCTCCCCGAGCGCCGGCACGGTCAGCCGGGCGATCAGCTCGCGGATCTCGGAGGCGGTGCGCGCCGAGTTGGCGAACGTCGGGAACAGCGCGCAGGACAGTGCGAGCGCGGCCTGCTCGACGGGGTGCGGGTACCGGGTGGCGTCCCACCACACGAAGTTCATCACCCGCGGGTCCGCGCACCCGCCCGCGCGCAGGGTCTGCCACACCTGCACCGAGTCGAGCACGTCCATCGTGATGACGACGGTGCCGTCGCCGTCGACGAACTCGAGCGGCAGCAGGTCGAACCCGTCGCAGCGCCGCGGCCCCGGCCCGATCAGCACCGAGCCGGGGAACACCCGCAGCAGCCGGCGGACCAGGGTGGCGGCCGCGTCGTGGCCGGCGACCCGGCCGTCGGCGTCGACCAGGACGTCGTCGTGCTTGACCGCGACGCGCACGCCGCTCACCGCCCCTCGGCGTCGACGAGGGTGCCGGCGTCGTCGGCTCCCGCACCCGCGCCACCCTGGCGCGGCAGCACGCCGCCCGCCGGCGCCCCGGGCTCGGCCGGCTCCTCGGGCTCCGGCTCGGCCGGGTCCTCCTCCCCCGCGGGCGCCCCGCCGATCCGCATCCCGTAGAACGACCGGTAGACGAACACGGCCGACGTCACGAAGAACACGCCGGCCAGGACGTGCACGAGCGTCCCGCGCCCGTCGCCGGTGAGGCTCACCGCGAGCTCGACGGCCAGCAGCCCGAACAGCGTCGTGAACTTGATGACCGGGTTGAGCGCGACCGAGGAGGTGTCCTTGTACGGGTCGCCCACGGTGTCGCCGACGATGGTCGCGTCGTGCAGCGCGGTGCCCTTGGCGTGCAGGTCGACCTCGACGATCTTCTTGGCGTTGTCCCAGGCGCCGCCCGCGTTCGCCATGAAGATCGCCTGGTACAGCCCGAACACCGCGATCGACACCAGGTAGCCGATGAAGAAGAACGGCTCGACGAACGCGAACGCCAGCGTGGCGAAGAAGATCGCGAGGAACATCGTCAGCATGCCGCGCTGGGCGTACTGGGTGCAGATCTCCACCACCCGGCGGGAGTCCGCCTCGCTGGCCCGCTCGCCGCCGTCGAGGTGGATGTTCGCCTTGATGAACTCGACCGCCCGGTATGCGCCGGTGGTCACGGCCTGGATGGACGCGCCGGTGAACCAGAAGATCATCGCGCCGCCTGTGACCAGGCCGAGCAGGAACGGCGGGTGCAGCAGCGACAAGTTGTCGAGCCCCGTGGTGAGGCCCTCGGTGAGCGCCATGATGATGGAGAAGATCATCGTGGTCGCCCCGACGACCGCCGTGCCGATGAGCACCGGCTTCGCGGTCGCCTTGAAGGTGTTGCCCGCGCCGTCGTTCTCCTCGAGCATCCGCTTGGCCGGCTCCCACCGCGGGGCGAACCCGTGCTCGGCCTCGATCTGCTCGGCCGCGCCGGGGAGCTCCTCGACCAGGGACAGCTCGTAGACGCTCTGCGCGTTGTCGGTCACCGGGCCGTACGAGTCGACGGCGATCGTCACGGGCCCCATGCCGAGGAACCCGAACGCCACGAGCCCGAACGCGAACACCGCGGGGGCGACCATGACCTGGTCCAGCCCCTGCTCGCTGATCAGGAACGCCCCGCCCATGAGCGCCACGACCGTGATGCCGAGCCAGTACGCCGAGATGTTGCCGGCCACCAGCCCGGACAGGATGTTGAGCGACGGCCCGCCCTCGCGGGAGGACGTGACGACCTCGCGGACGTGCCGGCTGTTGGTGGAGGTGAACACCTTGACCAGCTCGGGGATGAGCGCCCCGGCGAGGGTGCCGCAGGAGATGATCGTCGCGACCTTCCACCACAGCCCGTCGCCGACGCCGTCGAGGTGCCCGAGCACCGCCCAGGTCGTCAGGTAGGTGAGCGCGATGCTCACGACCGAGGTCAGCCAGACCAGGGACGTGAGCGGCTTCTCGAAGTCCATCCGCTCGGCGGCGGCGTACCGGCGGCGGGTCCACGCGTCGTTCGCGAGGTACGACACCGCCGAGGCGATGACCATGACGGCCCGGACCACGAACAGCCAGACCAGCAGGGTCGCCTGCATGAGCGGGTCGTCGACCGCGAGCAGCACGAACGTCACGAGCGCGACGCCGGTGACGCCGTAGGTCTCGAAGCCGTCGGCGCTCGGGCCCACGGAGTCGCCCGCGTTGTCCCCGGTGCAGTCGGCGATCACGCCGGGGTTCCGGGCGTCGTCCTCCTTGATCTTGAACACGATCTTCATCAGGTCGGAGCCGATGTCGGCGATCTTCGTGAAGATGCCGCCCGCGATCCGCAGCGCCGACGCGCCGAGCGACTCGCCGACCGCGAACCCGATGAAGCACGCGCCCGCCACGTCCGCCGGGAGGAACAGCAGGATGACCAGCATCATCAGCAGCTCGAGGCTGATGAGCACCATGCCGATCGACATGCCGGACTGCATCGGGATCCGGTGCACCGGCAGCGGCCTGCCCGCCAGCGACGCGAACGCGGTCCGGGAGTTCGCCAGCGTGTTGACCCGGATCCCGAACCAGGCGACGGCGTACGACCCGGCGATGCCGAGCAGGCTGAACGCGATGATCGTGGCGACCCGGCCCCACTCGAACCCGACCAGCGCCCGGTAGTAGACGACGATCACCGCGGCGATGAACACCCACAGCACGACGAGGAACCGGCCCTGCCGGGTGAGGTAGGTGCGGCAGGTCGAGTAGATGAGCTCGGAGATCTCCCGCATCGCCGCGTGCACGGGGAGCCGGCGCAGCTGCACGTAGGTGGCGACGCCGAACGCGAGGCCGAGCACGCACACGACGAGCCCGAGGCCGAGCAGCAGGCGCCCCGACACGGAGCCGAGCACGGTGACGGCGCCGAGGTCCGGCAGCACCAGGCTCGCCTCCCCGCCGTGCACGGAGCCCTCGGCGGAGGCGGAGCCGGGCGCGCACCCGGCGAGCACGGTCCCGAGGACGGCGGCCGCCGCGGCGGGCGCGGGCCACCGTCGCCGTCGGCCGGTCGGGGGCCGGTCGGCGGGAGCCGCCGGTGCGCGCGAGGAGGTGGTGCCGGTCCGGACGTCTGTGTTCACGGTCGGGTCCCTGGTGAGAGCGCCTTCGCTGTCACCCTCGACGCTAGGACCGGCCGGGGTCCCCCGGATGAGACGTACGGCCCAGGTGGGCGGTACCCACCGGCGTCAGCCCCAGCGCCCCAGCCGCTGCGCGAGCAGCGCGAGCGCCACCGGCCCGGCCGTCGAGGTCCGCAGCACGTGCGGCCCCAGCAGCACCGGCTGCGCCCCGGCGTCGACCAGCTCGGCGAGCTCCCGCTCCGCGATGCCGCCCTCGGGCCCGACGACGACGAGCACGTCGGCCGTCGCCCCGGCGGCGGGCAGCGCCGCCGCCACGAGAGGCGTGGTCGCCTCCTCGTGCAGCACGAGCACCGCGCCACCCGCCTCGACCACCTCGCGCGCCCGGCGGACGAGCGCGGCCGTCGCCAGCGCCAGGTCGACGCCGGGCACGTGCGCCCGGCGGGCCTGCTTGGCCGCGGTGCGGACCGTGCCGAGCCACCGGGCCCGGCTCTTGGCCGCCCGGTCGCCGCGCCACACGACGATCGACCGCTCGGCCTGCCAGGGCACGACGCGGTCGGCGCCGACCTCGGTGGCCGCCTCGATCGCCATCTCGTCCCGGTCGCCCTTCGCGAGCGCCTGGACCAGCACCAGGCGGGGCGTCGGCACGGGCTCGACGACGACCTCGCGGACGCGCAGGTGCACGCCCTCGGGCCCGGCCGCCTCGACCTCGCCGACCAGCCGGGTGCCGGCGCCGTCGACGACGTCGACCCGCTCCCCGGCCGTCTTGCGCTGCACGACGCCCGCGTGCCGACCCTCGGCGCCCCCGAGCAGGTAGGTGCCCCCGGCCGCGAGCGCGTCGAGGTCGCCCGGCTCGGCCAGGAAGACCGGAGCGGTCACGCTCAGCGCCCGGCGAGCTTGTCGCGGAGCTTCGCGAACACGCCGCCGCCGGAGGCCGACAGCCGCGCCTCGGGGCGCTCCTCGCCGCGCAGGCCGGCGAGCTTCCGCAGCAGCTCGGCCTGCTCGTCGTCGAGCGACGTCGGCACGTGGACGTCCACGTGCACGTGCAGGTCGCCGCGGCCGCCCGCGTGCAGGTGGCCGACGCCGAGGCCGCGCAGCGTGACGACCTGCGCCGGCTGGGTGCCGGGGCGCAGGTCGACCTCCTGCGGGCCGTCGAGGGTGTCCAGGGTGAGCACGGTGCCGAGCGCCGCCGCGGTCATCGGGACCTCGAGGGTGCAGTGCAGGTCGTCGCCCTCGCGGACGAAGGTGTCGTGCTTGCGCTCGCGCACCTCGAGGTAGATGTCGCCCGCGGGGCCGCCGGCCGGGCCGACCTCGCCCTGCGCGGTGAGCTTGATCCGGGTGCCGGTGTCGACGCCCGCCGGGACGTCGACCTCGAGCGTGCGGCGCGAGCGGACCCGGCCCTCGCCCGCGCACTCGGTGCAGGGCTCGGGGATGACGGTGCCGAACCCGTGGCACGCGGCGCACGGCTGCGAGGTCATCACCTGGCCGAGGAACGACCGGGCGACCCGCTGCACGGACCCGCGACCGCCGCAGACGTCGCAGGTGCGCGGCGAGGTGCCCGGGCGGCAGCAGGAGCCGTCGCACGTCGGGCAGACCACGGCCGTCTCGACCGGGACCTCGCGGTGCGTGCCGAACGTCGCCTCGGCCAGGTCGATGTCGAGGCGCAGCAGCGCGTCCTGGCCGCGGCGGGCGCGCGGGATGGGGCCGCGCTGCGCGCCCGCGCCCGCGGCGGCGCCGAAGAACGTCTCGAAGATGTCCTGGAAGCCGAAGCCGCCCTGGCCGCCCATGCCGCCGCCCGGGGCCGACGGGTCGGCGCCCAGGTCGTACATGCGCCGCTTCTCGGGGTTCGACAGCACCTCGTACGCCCGCGACACGTCCTTGAACCGGTCCTCGGAGCCCGCGTCCGCACCCGCCACGTCGGGGTGCAGCTCGCGCGCGAGGCGCCGGTAGGCCTTCTTGATCTGCTCGGGCGTGGCGTCACGCTCGACGCCGAGCACCTCGTAGTAGTCGCTCACTCGTCACTTCCTGTGCGTGTGGGGGCCGCGCGCGGGCGCGGGCGGGGCGTTGCCTGTCGAACGTGCGCGGGACCGCGTCGGTGCCCGGCGGCCGGTCATCCGGCGAGGATCCGGGACAGGTACCGGGCGACGGCACGCACCGACGCGATGGTCCCGGGGTAGTCCATGCGGAGCGGCCCGACGGAGCCGATCCGCGCGACGGCCGTCCCGCCGCCGTCGGGGCCGCCGTAGCCGGTGGTCACGAAGCTCGTCTCCAGCAGACCCTCGTGCTGGGTCTCGCGGCCGATCCGGACGGAGACCGCGGCCTCGTCCTCGGCCATCTCGCCCAGCAGGCGCAGCAGGACGACCTGCTCCTCCAGCGCCTCCAGGACGGGGCTGATGGTGTGCGCGAAGTCCGCGCCGCCGCCGCGCACCAGGTTCGCGGTGCCCGCCAGGACGACGCGCTCCTCGCTCTCCTGGGCCAGCGTGTCCTCGACCACCGCGACGACGCCGCGCACGAGCGGTCCGTCCGCGGGGGCGAAGTCGTCGGCGAGGTCGGACAGCGCGGTGCCGAGCTCGGCGAGCCGCCGGCCCGCGGCCGCCGTGTTGAGCCGGACCCGCAGCCGCGCCACGGTCCCGGCGTCCAGCGGGTCCGGCACCTCGATGGTGCGCTGCTCGACGCGGCCGTGGTCGGTGATGATGACGACCAGCAGGTGCCGGTCGCCGACCGGGACCAGCTCGACGTGCCGCAGCGCCGTGCGGCGCAGCGACGGGTACTGCACGACGGCGACCTGGTGGGTCAGCTGCGCGAGCAGCCGCACGGAGCGGTCGACGACGTCGTCCAGGTCGGCCGCGTCCTCGAGGAACGTCTCGATCGCCCGGCGCTCCGGCGCGGACAGCGGCTTGATGGTCGCGAGGCGGTCGACGAACAGCCGGTAGCCCTTGTCGGTCGGCACCCGGCCGGCCGAGGTGTGCGGCTGCACGATGAGCCCGGCGTCCTCGAGGGCCGCCATGTCGTTGCGGATCGTCGCGGGCGACACCCCGAGGGAGTGCCGCTCGACCAGGGCGCGGGAGCCGACGGGCTCGCGGGTGGCGACGTAGTCCTCCACGATCGCCCGCAGCACGTCCAGCCTGCGGTCCTCGCTCATCGCCACCTCCCGACGTCCTGGCACTCGCTGGAACCGAGTGCCAATTCTACGCGTCCGCGGACGCGGACGCGGTGCCGGTCCCCGCGCCGGCCTCCGCGTCGTCCTCCTCGTCGGTCCCGCGTCGCCGCGCCCGCAGGTCGAGCAGCCCGACGACGAGGGCCACGGCGACGAGCGCCACCGTGAGCAGCAGCGCGCGGCCAGCGGCCGCCGAACCCTCGACCCCCGACGCCAAGGCGGAGTAGTACGTGGACAGCGCCACGGCGACGCCGAGCGCCGAGCCGATGCGCTGGCCGACCTGCAGCATGCTGCCCGCCACGCCGGCCCGCTCGACCGGCACCCGCGCCAGCGTGAGCGTCTGGTTGGGCGCGATCACCAGCCCGCTGCCGGCGCCCGCGACCATCTGCGTCGCCGCCATCACGAAGCCGACGGCGGGCGGGTCCACGAACCGGATCGCCAGGTCGGTGCCGATCAGGCCGAGGACGACGAGCACCAGGCCGATGACGACGAGCGCACGGCCGCGGGTCGCCACCAGCCGGCCGGACCGCTGCGCCGACACCGCGGAGGCGATCGCGAACGGCATGTTGACGAGCCCGGCCTGCAGCGGCGTGAACCCGGCCACCTGCTGCAGGTACAGGGTCGCCACCAGGAACACCGACGTGAACCCGGCGAAGTAGGCGATGCCGAGCAGCGCACCGTTCCGGAACGCGGGCTCGCCCAGCACCCGCGGGTCGAGGACGGCCGCGCCGGTGCGCCGCTGGTACCGGCGCTCCCAGACCACCGTCGCGACGCCGAGGACCGCGGCGACCGCGAGCCACCACCAGCGCGCCGGGTCGTCGCCGCCCTCCCCCGTCGTCGTGACGAACGGCACCATGACCGCGGCGGCGGTCAGGGCGACGCCCGCCAGGCCGACCACGTCCAGCCGCGGCCGGCCGCCGGGTCCGGTCGCGGTCGCGCTGCCGACCGCGCCGCGCGGCAGGAACTTCAGCGCGAACGGCAGCACGACGGCGATCACCGGGACGTTGACGAAGAACACCCAGCGCCAGCCCTCCTCCGCGCCGAACGCCTGGATGATCAGCCCGCCGAGCAGCGGGCCCAGCGCCGTCGACACCCCGATGGTGGCGCCGAAGTAGCCGAACGCCTTCCCGCGCTCGTACCCGGTGAACAGCTGCTGGATCGTGCCGACCACCTGCGGGTTCAGCAGGCCCGCGCTCATCCCCTGGAGCAGCCGGGCGACGGCGAGCAGCTCGTCGGACGGGGCCAGGCCCGCGCCGAGGCTGGTGAGGGCGAAGCCGGTGAGGCCGAGCAGGAACAGCGCCCGGCGGCCTCGGGCGTCGCCGAGCCGGCCCGCGGGCACCAGGACCAGGCCGAACGCCAGCGTGTAGCCCGCGACGATGAGCTGCAGCTGGCTCGCGCCCGCGTCCAGGCTGCGCTCGATCGACGGCAGCGCGACGTTGACGATCGAGACGTCGAGCATCGTGATGAACCCGATCGCCAGGCACACGCCGAGGGCGCGCCACCGGTGCGGGTCCGGCTCCGGCCGGGTCGCGGTGCCGGGGCGGTCGGGGTGCTGCGCGGGGGTCGACGTCACCGTCGTGTCGTACCACGCGGGCGAGCGGTCGGCACCTAGGCTGCCGCGGGTGACCGACCGCTACGGAACCGACGTCCTGTCCGCGGGCTCCTCGAGCGCGCACCGCCGGCCCACCTCGACCCCGACGCCCGCCGAGCGCGGCCTGGTCGTCGAGGAGGTCACGACCGGCTGGGTCGGCGCCGTCGTCCGGGTCGAGAAGTCGGGCGGCGAGCACGTCGTCGTCCTCGAGGACCGGCGCGGGCGGACCCGCACGTTCCGGCTGGGACCCGGGTTCTGGGTCGACGGCAAGCCGGTCGAGCTGGTCCCGCCGCGACCGACCGCGCCGACCGGCCCGAAGCGCACCGCATCCGGGTCCCTCGCGGCCGCCGACCAGCGCGCGCGGGTCGCGATCGGCAGCCGGATCTGGGTCGAGGGCAAGCACGACGCCGAGCTCGTCGAGAAGGTCTGGGGCGACGACCTGCGCGCCGAGGGCGTCGTGGTCGAGCTGCTCGACGGCGTCGACAACCTCGTCGACGCGCTGCGCGACTTCCGCCCCGGGCCGGGCAAGAAGGTCGGCGTGCTCGTCGACCACCTGGTGCCCGGGTCGAAGGAGCAGCGGATCGCCGACGAGGCCGCACGCACCGTGCCCGCCGGGACGCTGCTCGTGCTCGGCCACCCCTACGTCGACGTGTGGCAGGCCGTGAAGCCCGCGCGCGTCGGGCTGACCGCCTGGCCGACGATCGAGCGCGGCACCGAGTGGAAGCGCGGCATCCTGCGCGAGCTCGGCTGGCCCGCAGACGAGCAGGCCGACGTCGCCCGCGCCTGGCAGCGGATCCTGCGCTCCGTGCGGTCCTACGCGGACCTGGAGCCGTCGCTGCTCGGGCGGGTCGAGGAGCTGATCGACTTCGTGACGGCGCCCTGAGACGGTCGCGGTCGCGGCCTCGGGCTCGGGCTCAGGGGGCGACGGGCTCGTCCTGCAGCCGGCGGTACATCCAGGTCGTCGCGAGCAGGCCGACCGGGAACGACACGAGCTGGCCGATGCCGCACAGCGCCGACCCGACCAGGTTCGCCGCGTAGACCGCGAGGAACAGCAGCAGGACGGCCCCGAGGTTCCGGCTCACCAGCGTGAAGCTCGCCCGGATCGCGTCCACCGGCGCCATCCGCTTGTCGATGACGTAGAACAGCGTGAACTGGGCGAGGAACGCGAACACGAGGCCCGGGATCACGAACAGCAGCACGCCGACCGCGGTGCCCAGCCCGACGAGCAGCGCGGCCACGACCACCTTGCCGAAGTCGTCGAACCGGAAGAACGTGCCCACCTCGATCCGGCGCCCGTCGGCGACCTCGAGCGTCGCCCGGGTCACGCCGGCCTGCATGAAGGCGGACAGCAGGACGGCGACCGCGGCCACCAGCAGGTAGCCGAACACCAGGCCGACGCCCGCGCCGTTGCGCAGCTCCTGGGTGTCCGGGTCGACGCTCGCGACGGTGCCGCCGAGGATCACCGCGAACAGCACCGCGGAGACCACGACGATCACCGCCAGGTAGGCGAGGACGCCGAGCAGGAACGGGCCGACCTGCTGGGTGAACTTCGTCCAGCCCCAGCTGAACGCGTCGCCGACGCTCGTCCCGGCGGTCGGGGCGCCGTACGCGGGGGCGCCGGAGGGCTGCTGGGCGTAGCCGGGCTGCGGGTAGGGCTGCTGCGGCGGGTACGGCTGGCCCGGGGGCGGCTGCTGGCCGTACGGCTGCTGCGGGTACGGCTGGCCGGGAGGCGGCTGCTGGCCGTAGGGCTGCTGCGGGTGCGGCTGGCCGGGCGGCTGCTGGCCGTACGGCTGCTGCGGGGCGGGCGGAGGGCCGGCCGGCGGCTGCCCCTGGGGCGGCTGCGGCTCGTCGTCGCGCGGCGGGGTGGTGCCCGGGTTCTCGGTCATCGCGTGCCCTCCTGGTCGGACGTCGGTCGCCCGTCCGGCCAGCGAACCGAAGGCGACCCGCGGGTGTCAAGGAGTCCACCGCAGGGGAAAAGAGGACGAAAGACCCGGTCACACCGCTACGCTTCGACCGCCGTAGCCCCGCAGCACCCACGAGGAGACTCATGTCGTACGACCAGCAGCCGCCCGCGGGCGGTCAGCAGCAGCCGCCGTTCGGCGGTCAGCCCCAGCAGCCGTACGGCGGCCAGCCGCAGCAGCCGTACGGGGCCCAGCCGCAGCAGCCGCTGCGCCCGGACGAGGAGAAGACCTGGTCGCTGCTCGCGCACCTGGGCGGGATCATCTTCTCGTTCATCGCGCCCCTCGTGATCTGGCTGGTCTTCAAGGGCCGCGGCCCGTTCCTGGACGACCAGGCCAAGGAGGCGCTGAACTTCCAGATCACGGTCGTGATCGCGTACATCGCCGCCGCGATCCTGGGCACCGTCACGCTGGGCATCCTGGCGTTCCTGCCGTTCGTGGTGGGCGTCGTCGCGCTGGTGTTCTCGATCCTCGCGGCCGTCGCCGTCAACAAGGGCCAGTGGTACCGCTACCCGGTCACCCTGCGCCTGGTGAAGTGATCACCCCGCGCTAGCCGCACCCCGAGTGGAGCGTTCTGCCCGACACGCCCCGGCGTGTTCGGCAGGACGCTCCACTCGTCTGTGCGGGATCAGTCCGCGAGGGTGCGGACGACCGAGTCGGCCAGCAGCCGGCCCCGGCGCGTGAGCCGCACCCGGCGGCCCGGCCGGCCCCCGGCGCCGAGCGCCGCCCGCGCGTCGACCAGCCCGTCGGCCACCAGCCCGGCCACCCGGGCGCGGCCCGCGGGGCTCAGCACCTCGACGGGCAGCCCCTCGTCGAGCCGCACGCCGAGCATCACCCGCTCGAGCCGCGCCGACGCGTCCTCGACGGTCTCCCGCCCCGCGGCCGGGCTCTCCCCCGCGGCGAGCTTCGCCGCGTACGCCCGCGGGTGCTTCACGTTCCACCAGCGCACGCCGCCGACGTGGCTGTGCGCCCCGGGCCCGACGCCCCACCAGTCGTCGTTGCGCCAGTACGCGAGGTTGTGCCGGCACGCGTCCGCGGGGGTGCGCGCCCAGTTGCTCACCTCGTACCAGTGCAGGCCGGCCTCGGTGAGCAGGTCGTCGGCGAGCTCGTACTTCGCCGCCTGGTCGTCCTCGTCGGGCAGCGCGAGGTCGCCGCGGCGGACCTGGACGGCCATCTTCGTGCCCTGCTCGACGACGAGCGCGTACGCCGACACGTGGTCGACGCCGGTGGCCAGCGCCGTCTCCAGGGAGGTCTGCCAGTCGGCGAGCGACTCGCCCGGGGTGCCGTAGATGAGGTCGAGCGACACGGCCAGGCCGGCGTCCCGCGCCCAGCGCACGACGTCGGGGATCCGGCGCGGGTCGTGGGTGCGCTCCAGCGTCGCGAGCACGTGCGGCACCGCCGACTGCATGCCGAACGACACGCGCGTGAACCCGCCGCGCGCCAGCTCGGCCAGCGACTCCGGGGTCACCGAGTCGGGGTTGGCCTCGGTCGTGACCTCGGCGTCGTCCGCGAGGCCCCAGGCGCCGCGGACGCCGTCGAGCATCCGGACCAGGTCGGACGCCGGCAGCACCGTGGGGGTGCCGCCGCCGACGAACACGGTCGACGGGGGCCTGGGTGGCAACCCGGCCGCGGCCGTCACCCGGGCGCCGAGGGCGATCTCCGCCAGCGCCGTGTCCGCGTAGGCCACCTGGGAGGCGCCGCCGCCGAGCTCGGTCGCCGTGTACGTGTTGAAGTCGCAGTACCCGCAGCGCACCGTGCAGAACGGCACGTGCAGGTACACGCCGAACCCGCGGTCGCCCGCGCCGTCCCGCACGCCCGGCGGGAGGGCGCCGTCCGCGGGAGCGGCGTCACCCTCCGGGAGCGCCGGGCTCACTTCTTCTTCGCGTCCTTGGCGTCCTTGGCGCCGCCCGCGTCGGACGACAGCGCCGCGATGAAGGCCTCCTGCGGCACGTCGACCCGGCCGATGGTCTTCATGCGCTTCTTGCCCTCCTTCTGCTTCTCCAGCAGCTTGCGCTTGCGGGTGATGTCGCCGCCGTAGCACTTGGCGAGGACGTCCTTGCGGATCGCGCGGATGGTCTCGCGGGCGATCACCCGGGAGCCGACGGCCGCCTGGATCGGCACCTCGAACTGCTGGCGCGGGATGAGGTCCTTGAGCTTGGACGCCATCATCACGCCGTACGAGTACGCCTTGTCCTTGTGCACGATCGAGCTGAACGCGTCGACCTGCTCGCCCTGCAGCAGGATGTCGACCTTCACCAGGTCCGCGACCTGCTCGCCGACGGGCTCGTAGTCGAGGCTCGCGTAGCCGCGGGTGCGGGACTTCAGCTGGTCGAAGAAGTCGAACACGATCTCCGCGAGCGGCAGCGTGTAGCGCATCTCGACGCGGTCCTCGGACAGGTAGTCCATGCCGAGCAGGTCGCCGCGCTTGCCCTGGCAGAGCTCCATGATCGCGCCGATGAATTCGCTCGGGGCGAGGATCGTCGACTTCACGATCGGCTCGCGCACCTCGCGGATCTTGCCGCCCGGGAACTCGCTCGGGTTGGTGACGGTGACGACCTGGCGGTCCTCCATCGTCACCTCGTAGACCACGTTCGGCGCGGTCGAGATGAGGTCGAGGTTGAACTCGCGCTCCAGCCGCTCCCGGATGATCTCGAGGTGCAGCAGGCCGAGGAACCCGACGCGGAACCCGAAGCCCAGCGCGACCGAGGTCTCGGGCTCGTAGTTCAGCGCGGCGTCGTTGAGCTTGAGCTTGTCGAGCGCGTCGCGCAGCACCGGGTAGTCGGAGCCGTCGATCGGGTACAGGCCCGAGAACACCATCGGCTTCGGGTCGGAGTAGCCGCCGATCGCCTCGGTGGCCGGCTTGCTCGCGTTCGTGACGGTGTCGCCGACCTTCGACTGGCGGACGTCCTTCACGCCGGTGATGAGGTAGCCGACCTCGCCGACGCCGAGGCCCTTGGTCGGGACGGGCTCGGGCGAGATGACGCCGATCTCCAGCAGCTCGTGCGTGGCCTTCGTCGACATCATCGCGATGCGCTCGCGCGGGTTGAGGTTGCCGTCCTTGACCCGCACGTAGGTCACGACGCCGCGGTAGGTGTCGTAGACGGAGTCGAAGATCATGGCGCGCGCCGGGGCGTCGGGGTCGCCGGTCGGGGCCGGGACCAGCTCGACGATCCGGTCCAGCAGCGCCTCGACGCCCTCGCCCGTCTTGCCGGACACCTTGAGGCAGTCGGCCGGGTCGCCGCCGATGAGGCTCGCGAGCTCCTCGGCGTACTTCTCGGGCTGCGCCGCCGGCAGGTCGATCTTGTTCAGCACCGGGATGATCTGGAGGTCGTTCTCCATCGCCAGGTACAGGTTCGCCAGCGTCTGCGCCTCGATGCCCTGCGCGGCGTCGACCAGCAGCACGGCGCCCTCGCACGCGGCGAGCGACCGCGACACCTCGTAGGTGAAGTCGACGTGGCCCGGGGTGTCGATCATGTTGAGCGCGTAGGGGGTGTCCCCCATCGCCCACGGCATGCGCACGGCCTGGGACTTGATCGTGATCCCGCGCTCGCGCTCGATGTCCATGCGGTCGAGGTACTGCGCGCGCATGGCGCGGGCCTCGACGACGCCGGTCAGCTGGAGCATGCGGTCGGCGAGGGTCGACTTGCCGTGGTCGATGTGCGCGATGATGCAGAAGTTGCGCAGCAGCTCGGGCGGGGTCGCCGCGGGGGTGATGCGCCGGGACTGCTCGGCGCTCGGGATCGGGGACACGTGCTCCCTCGGTTTCGCAGGGTCGGACTGCCACCATGGTCCCATGCCCGCGCCCGAGACCCGAGCCGCGGCCGGTCCGCGCCCCGCCGGCGGTCCTGCCGCGGTCGCCGACCCGGCCGTCGGGACCGCCCTGCTCGACGCCCTCGCCGCGGCGCAGGACGCCTTCGCGGCGCTGCTCGCCGAGGCCGACCCGGCCGCCCCGGTGCCGGGGTGCGCCCCCTGGACCGTGACCGACCTCGCGCTGCACCTCGGCGGGGTCCACCGGTGGGCCGCGGCGATGGCACGGCGCGAGGACGACGACGGCGTCGACCCCGTCGAGCCCCGCGAGCCCAGCGCCCTCCGGGCGTTCTACCGGGAGCAGGCCGACGTGCTGCACCACACCCTCCGGTCGCTCGACCCGGACGCCCCCGCGTTCACCCTGGTCGGGCCGGGGCCGGCCGCGTTCTGGCACCGCAGGCAGCTGCACGAGACGCTGGTGCACCTGCACGACCTCGCCGCTGCCGCCGGCGCCCCGCACCCCGTGGCCGACCCGGCGCTGTGGGCCGACGCCGTCGACGAGGTGGTGACGGTGATGACCCCGCGGCAGGTGCGGCTCGGCCGGATGGCGGCGCTCGGACGCCCGGTGGGGCTGGTCGCGGACGACGCGGGGCGGTCGTGGCTGCTGGGCGGGCCGGCGGACGGGCAGCCGGGCCCGGCGGGTGCGGGGCCGGAGGCGGCAGCCGAGGCGGCCACACCGTCGGTGCCGGACGCGGCGCCGGTGACCGTCGCGGGCCCGGCCCGCGCGCTGGCCCTGCTCCTCTGGGGCCGCACCCCTGCGGTCGACCCGGCGCTGACGGTCACGGGCGACCGCGCCGCCCTGGACGCGGCCCTGGCAGCCCCGCTCACCCCCTGACGCCGGCGGGTCCTGCCTGGGCACGGCGCGGTGAGGTCGTCACTCGTCGGTGAGGTCGGCAGAAAACGAGTGACGACCTCGCCGACGAGTGACGACCTCACGCGCCTCGCCCGCCGGCCGCGGGCGTCAGGCCGGCTTCGTCGCGGTCAGGGCGAACGTCAGCGGGAGGCGGTCGCCGTCCTCCGGGAGGGCCCAGCTGCCGTCGCCGGTCGGCACCATCCCCGGCAGCGCGCGCCACGGGATCGTCCGGTGCTCCGCGATCGCGACGAGCCGCAGCCCGGCTCCGAGCAGCGCCTGCACGACCTCGGCCAGCCCGTGCTGCCACTCGTAGGTGTCGCGCGCGTCCTCGGGCACCGCTCCCCCGGCGTACGTCGACGCGTGCCGGTGGTGCCGGGGCGCGCCGCCGAAGTACGGCTGCGCCAGCACGAGGGCGCCGTCCGTCCGCCCCGCGTCGAGGGCGTAGAGCACCGGGTGCGCCTCCCGGACGTAGAACGTCCCGCCCGGCCGGAGCAGCCCCGCGACGGTGCGCGCCCAGGCGTCGAGGTCGGGCAGCCAGCAGAGCGCGCCGATCCCGGTGTAGACGACGTCGAACCGGTCGGCGCAGGCGTCGAGGGCGTGCGCGACGTCGCTCTCGAGGAAGGTCGCCGTCAGCCCGGCCTGCTCCGCGAGCTCGCGCGCCGCGGCCGTCGAGGCGCCCGACAGGTCGATCCCCGTCACCCGCGCCCCGAGCCGCGCCCACGACAACGTGTCGAGCCCGATGTGGCACTGGAGGTGCACCAGGTCGAGCCCGGCCGGCGACCCGCCGGGCAGGTGCGGCGCGAGCGCGGCGAGGTCGTCGCGGACGACCGAGGTGATCCGGCCGTCCTCGGCGGCGAAGGCGTCGGCCCCGTAGGCCACGAGGTGGGCGGGGACCACGGCGTCCCAGCTGCGCCGGTTCACGGCCACGGCGTCGCTGCTCATGGGCGGCACCCTAGGGTGGACTGCGGAGCGGCGACCAGGACTCATGGGCCCGCGGGCCTCCTGCGGCACGGCGCGGCAGCCAGTGGAGGCGCGGGTCACGCCCGTGGGCTTCGTCCGGCGGCTGCTCGCCTGGTAGGCTTGTCAGTCGCGTGTCCGCCCGGGTCGGCGGGCACAAGTCCGGTTCCTCTCCGCGGGTGTCCCCACGCCCCAGTCCCGGCGCCGGACGCGCCCTCTACGACCTTGTTCCTCTCGCTCCGGCGAACACACGAAGAGAGTCCACACCGTGGCCAACATCAAGTCCCAGATGAAGCGCATCCGCACCAACGAGAAGGCGCGCCTGCGTAACAAGGCTGTCAAGTCCGAGCTGAAGACGTTCGTGCGCCGCGTGCGCGAGGCCGTCGCCGGTGGCGACAAGGACGCCGCGGGCGTCGCGCTCGTCGCCGCGTCGAAGAAGCTCGACAAGGCCGTCTCGAAGGGCGTCATCCACGCCAACCAGGCCGCCAACAAGAAGTCGGCGCTGGCGAAGTCGGTCAACGCGCTCTGACGCGACCGTAGCCTTCACGAAGGGCGCCACCCACTCCACGGGGTGGCGCCCTTCGTCGTCCCCGCGGGGAACCCCCTCCCGCCGAGACCACGGGCTCGGCGAGGCGGCCGGGCTCGGCGAGTCCGGCGGTGGCCGAGGCGGGGTGTGAGGCGGGTGGGTTCGGCGAGGCGGGCGCGCCGAGTCCTCGGCGCTGCCGGCCCGCCCCCGGACGCCCCGAGGGCGTCACCCCCCCTGCGGGGTGACGCCCTCTGTGCGGTCGGGCCGCAGCCCGTCCGTGGGGAACGCGGTCGCTCAGTCCTGAGCCACCGCGCTCCACGCCTCCCACAGCACCGCGGGCACAGCGGGCCGGAAGCCCGCCTCCCGCAGCGCGCGGTCGAACGCCTGTGCCGCCCCGGTCACGTCGCCGTGGCCGAGGAACCGGTCGCCGAGCTCGCGCCACACCGCCGCGGACTGCCGCGACGCGGACATCATGCCGAGCATGTCGGCGGCCCAGCGGTACGCCCGGGACGCCGCCTCGACCTCGCCGCGGGCGTGCAGCGCGTCGCCGATCGCGAGCTGCGCCGCCGCGCCGTCGAGGCGGGGCTGGTCGCCGAGGCGGTCGAGCGCCGCGCGGCCGTACATCTCGGCCGCGACCGGGTCGCCCTGCATGAGGTGTGCGCGGGACCGCTCGACGTCGAGGCGCGCCATCTCCACCTCGGAGCCCGAGACCTGGAGCTCCGGAGCGGCGCGGTCGAGCTGCTCGAGGGCGGTCGCCGGCTCCGCGGGGTCGCTGCGGAGCAGCAGCCACGCGTAGTTGAGCCGCAGACGCGGGATGTCGCGGCTGACCTCGCCCTCGCCCAGCAGGGCGAGCGCGCGCTCGGTGTAGCGCTTGGCCAGGGCGTAGTCGTGCCGCTGCTCCGCGACGAGGGCCGCGTTCCAGTAGACGGAGCCGCGCCCGCGCGGGGTGCCGAGCGACTCCGCCTGGCGGATCAGCTCGGACGCCCGGTGCGTCGCGTACAGCAGGTCGCCGCGCTCGACGTACGCCCAAAGGGTCGTCGAACCGAGCCGCAGGTGCTCGTCGGTGCCGGTGAGGCCGGCCTCCTCGAGCTCGACGAGCTGGCGGTCGCCCACCTCGATGGCGCGGCCGAGGTCGCCGGACTCCACGTAGGAGGCGACGAGGGCCGTGGCCGCCGCGGCGGCGTCGAGGTGGTGCTGCTCGGCGCGCGCCTGCGTGAGCAGCGGCTCGAGGACACCCACGGCGGACTCGAGGTCGCCGAGCATCTCGTGCGCCTGCGCGAGGGCCAGCAGCGCCTCGACCCGCACCTGCCGGGTGACCGGCTCGAGGTCGAGCGCGAGGATCCGGTCGCGCGCCGACGAGGCCTCCCCCGACACCAGGTCGAGGCGGGCGTAGTCGAGCGCGAGCTTGGCGCGCGCCTCGGCCGGTCCCTCGTCGCCGTGCTTGAGATACTCGACCGTGGACCCGAGCCGCTCGGCGATGACGCCGAGCGCCGCGTCGGTCGGCTCGCGCCGACCGGACTCGATCAGGGAGATGTAGCTCGGCGAGAGCGCGTCTCCCGCGAGGGCCGTCTGGGAGAGCCCAGCGGCCAACCGCGCCTGGCGGACGCGGTCAGCAATGGTCGTCATGGGTGTCACTGTACCTATGACGCCTCGTGACGGCGAGCCTGTCACCCATCCGCCACGCCCCGGACCCGGCGCACAGCGCGCCCCGGCGGCCGGCTGCATCAGCCGCGAGGCGCCGAACGGGCTCAGACCACGATCCGGCAGCAGCCCGTCGCGCCGCTCTGGATGGTGAAGCCGCCGGCTGCGTTGGCAGCGCCCGACGCGCCGAGCGTGAGGGTCAGGGCGAGAGCGGCGGTGGCGATGGCCTTCAGCGAGGTGCGCATGGGGGGTCTCCTGTCACAGAACGTTGACTCTCTGTCACGACGAGCATGACTGATGCGAGGCGCTTCGCACCACCTCCTGAGGGGTTCTGCCGGAGTTCCGCCCAATCGGGTGAATCCGACGTCACTTTGGCCCGTGTTCGCGCGATATCACCCCCGGTCGGGGGCTCGACCTCGTGTCATATAGCGCTGACTGTGGTGTCATGGATGGCATGACCAGGGGACAGGGCGACGTGGAGCGGCGGCTCGCGGACGAGATCGACGCCGCGATCCCGGATGTGCTGCGCCGGGAGTGGGACCGGCACGTCGCGACGGAGCGCGTCGTCGTCGGACGGCAGGGGATCTTCTCTCCCCGCCTGCACCCCTTCGGGTACGAGCTCGCGTTCCGCGCACCCGGCGCGACGTCGGTGGACGCGGGCGCGTGGAGCGAGCTCCAGCACGAGCGTGCCACCAGTGCTGTGCTGCGCGCCACATTCGGGCGCGCGGACGTGGACGAGGTGGGTCACGGCCGCTGGCTGTTCGCCCGCTGCCCGCGGGCGTTCCTCACCGGCGAGCTGCACCTGCCGAACCGTCCGGACCGCCTCGTCGTCGAGATCACCGGCACCACCCGCATCGACGGCGACGTCCTGCGCGGCGTCCGCCGGCTCCGGGAGCAGGGCTTCCGGATCGCGATGGCCGGGTTCGTGTCGCGGCAGGACCAGCGTGCACTGCTCCCCCAGGCCGACTTCGTGAAGATCGACGCGCGAGACCTCGACCTCGAGGGCGAGCCGGTCGTCGACCTGGCCCGGTCCCACGGCGCGCTGCTCGTGGCCGAGTTCGTCGAGACCAGCGCCGAGCTCAAGGCCGGCCGACGCCTGGGGTTCGACCTCTACCAGGGCAACCTGCTGGAGCGGAGCCTCCTGGTCGACCGGTCGTCGGCGCCGCTGCTGCGGCCCGGCAACACCCTGGGGCAGCACTACATCTGATCGAAGCGGACCCGCGGGGGCGACGCGGCCGTCGGCGGGGTCTGTCGTCGGGTCGGCGTCAGCGCGGTCCGACGTCGGGTCGGCGCGGCTCGCGCCACCCGCCCGGCACGTCGCCGTCCGGCGGGCCCGTCAGCGCCGGACGGCCGCCGCGATCCGGAGCACCGCGCGCTCGACGGCGAACCGGGGGTCGCGGCTCGCGCCCTTGACCTCGGCGTCCGCCTGCGCGACCGCCGTGATCGCCGCGGCCAGCGCCTCGGGGGTCCACCGGGACAGCTCCTTGCGGGACCGGTCGACCTGCCACGGCGCGAGGCCGAGGTCGCGCTCGGCGCCGGGCCCCCGGCCGCGCACGGCCGACACCTTGGCGAGCACCCGCAGCCGGGCCGCGAGCGCGGCGACCAGCGGGACCGGGTCGACGCCCGTCGCGAACGCGTGCCGCAGCAGCGCGACCGCCTCCCCCGCGTTCCCGTCGACCGCGGCGTCGGCGACCCGGAACCCGGTCGCCTCGATCCGGCCGCCGTAGTACCGCTCGACCACCTCGACGCTGATGACGCCCGTGGTGTCCGCCACGAGCTGGGAGCACGCGGCGGCGAGCTCGCGCAGGTCGCTGCCCACCGCGTCGACGAGCGAGCGGACCGCGCGCGCCTCCATCCGGCGGCCGGCGCGGCGCAGCTCCTGCGTGACGAACGAGGCCTTGTCCGCGTCGCGCTTGATCGTCTCGCACGTCGCGACGGGGTGACCCGCCGCCCGGACGGCGTCGAGCAGCCGCTTGCCGCGCTGACCGCCGCCGTGCCGGAGCACGAGCACGACGTCCTCCTGCGGCGCGGCGACGTACGCGGTCGCCTCGAGGATCAGGTCGTCGGTGGCCTTCTCGACGTTCTCGACCACGACGACCCGGTCCTCCGCGAACAGCGACGGGCTGGTGGCGAGCGTGAGCTCCCCCGCCCCGTACGCGGCGCCGTCGACCCGGGTGACCTCGACCTGCGCGTCCCGCTCGCGCGCGAGCCCGACGAGCCGGTCGACGGCGCGCTCCGCCAGCAGCTCCTCCGGGCCGGTCACCAGGACGACCGGGGCGAGCCCCACCTCGTCCCAAGCGAGGCCGGCGGGGGCGGACGACCCGCGGCCACCGCCCCGGGCGGGTCGGCGCGCGGCGGAGGTGGAGGCAGGCACCCGCCTAGGGTGCCACGACGCGCCGACACCGGAGCACCAGGACGAGCGCGGCCGCGCAGGCGCAGGCGAGGAGCACCTGGCCCGCCGGGCCGACGACCCAGGCGACCTGGGCCCCGGGGAGGCCGGTCGTCGTGCGGGCGACCGCCGCGATCCACCAGCACGCGGCGCCGGCCACCTGCGCGCAGCACGCGGCGGCCGCTGGCCACCAGGGGCCGAGGACGGCCGCGACCAGCCCGCCGACGGTGGCCGGGGCGACCGCCGGGGCCGCGGCGACGTTGGCCAGGACGCTGTAGACGGGGACGGCCGGGGTGAGCACGAGCAGCACCGGCGCGCACGCGGCCTGGGCGGCGACCGGCACCGCGAGCGCGGTGGCCACGGGGCCTGCCGCCGGACGGGGGTCGTCGCCGGGGCGCGGGCGGCGGCCCGACGCGGACCCTCCGCGGGCCCCGTCGCGCGGGGCGGACCAGCGGCGCGCCAGCGGGCCGGCGAGCAGCGCGATGCCCGCCGTCGCGACCACGGACAGCACGAACCCGACGTCCCGAGCCAGCCAAGGGTCGGCCACGAGCAGCACGAGGACCGCGGCCGCCAGCGCCGGCACCGAGCGGGACGGCCGCCCCGCGACGAGCCCGAGGACCCCCACGGCGCCCATCACCGCCGCGCGCACGACGCTCGCACCCGGCTGCACCACCGCGACGAACCCGCCGAGCACCACCGCGAGCGGCAGCCAGCGCCACCGCCGCGGCACGCCGCCGCGCGTGAGCACGGCCAGCACGACCGCCCCGAGGATCGAGAAGTGCGCCCCGGACACCGCGGTGATGTGGGCCAGCCCGGACACCCGCATCGCCTCGTCGAGGTCGCCCACGCCGCGGGTGTCGCCGACCGCGACGGCCGGCAGCAGCCGACCCGCGTCGCCCGGGACCCCGGCCGCCGTGGTCACGAGGCCCGTCCGCAGCCGGTCCGCCGCCCGCAGCACGGCCGGGGGTGGCGCGCGCACCGTCGGGTCGCCGTCCGTGCGGGCGCGGGCGACCGCCCGCCGCGAGCCGTCCGGGACCGGGGACAGCCGCCCCTCGACGACGACCTCGGTGCCGTACGCGAGGTCGGCGGCCGCGGCGGGGGCGTACACCTCGACCGCGGCACCCGTCGGCCGGGCCGCTCCCGCCTCTCGCCCGGCACCTCCCGCCGCGCCCGCGGCACCGGCCGGATGGGCCGCTCCCGCCCCGTGCGCCGAACCTCCCGCCGCGCCCGCGGCGCCGCCGCCCGCGCCCAGGACCTCGACCGACGTCGCGGCCAGCAGGAACCGCACCACCCGGGTGCCGCCCGCGCCGCCAGGTGCCTGCGGCGTGGTGCGGACGGTCCCGACGATCCGCACCCTCGCCCGATCCTCCGCGAGCCCGCGCACGTCGCCGGCCTCGCGGAGGAGCACCTGCAGCGCGGTCGTCAGCAGCAGGACCGCGACCGCGCCGAGCGCCAGGCCCGCCTGCGCCCGGCCGGCGAGCCGCACGGGGATCCGCTGCGGGAGCGGGGCCGGTGCACGCCGCGCCGACCCCGCGAGCACGCCCACGGCCGCGAGCCCGGCCGCCGTGGCACCGGCCGCCAGCGTCCCGGGCGACCCGCCGACGACCACCGCCGACGCGCCCCACACCGCCAGCGCCGCGGGCACCAGCCGCACGTCGACCGCCTCGTCCGCGCTCACACCCGCACCAGCTCCCGGATCTGAGCGAGCACCGCGGGTCCGATCCCGGACACGTCGAGCAGGGCGTCCACGGTCTCGAACGGGCCGTTCGCCTCGCGCCACGCGACGATGCGGTCGGCGAGCACCGGCCCGATGCCGGGGAGGCCCTGGAGCTCGGCGCTGCCGGCGGTGTTGACGTCGACGACGCCGCCCGCGGCGCCCGCTTCCGAGGCGCCGGCTCCCGCGGCACCGGCGACCCCGTCCGCACCGCCGACGTCGGCGGCCGGCTCCTCCCCCGGCGCCGGGACCCGGATCTGCGCCCCGTCCTGGACGACGGCCGCCAGGTTCAGCCCCGCGAGGTCCGCGTCCGGGAGCGCGCCGCCGGCCGCGGCGACCGCGTCCGCCACGCGGGAGCCCGCCGGCAGGGCCACGACGCCCGGGGAGGCCACCTGACCGACGACGTGCAGCCAGACCGTCGCCTCCTCGGCGGGTGCGGCCTCCTCCGCCGCGGCGGTGGCGGGGGCGGTGACGGCGGGCTCCTCGACGGCGACGGGGTCCGCCGTCGGCTGCGCCGCCGATCGCAGCGCCACGGCCCCGCCGACGAGCAGCAGCGCGCCCAGCGCGACCGCCGCGGTCCGCGGCGCCAGCCGCCACCGCACGAGGCCCGCGAGCCGCAGCCGCTCGCCCGGTGCGGGCTCGGCCTCGTCCTCCATCGGCCCCGGCCCGGCGTGGTCCACCGGGACGCCCGGCACCGCGGAGCGGGCCGCGTCGCGGAGCCGGGCCCGACCCGCTGCCACCGGCCCGTGCGCCGCCGTGACGCCGTCGGACGCGGCCTGCGCCGCCACCACGGGCGCCGGCCGGTCCTCCGGCGCGCCGCGGGGCGGCCCCTCGTGCCGAGGGTCGCGGGGCGGACCGTCGTGCCGGCGGTCGGGCGCCGGGCCGTCGTGCCAGGGGTCGGGCACCGGGCCGTCGTGCCGGGGGTCGGGCGCCGGGCCACCGTCGTACCAGGTCATGCCGCGACGCTAGGGCGGGCCCCCGGTCCCGGACCGCCCCGACGGCAGGACCTGGGGACGACGCACCACCGGCGACCTGTGGAGGGCTCGACGCCCGCTTCTGCAGCCGGACGGGCGCGTCGCCGGGTCCCCGACGCCCACCGGTCGCGAGGAGCGCGCCCTTCGCGACGCCCACCGGTCACGCTCGCCCGGGGGCGCCCGCTCGTGCAGCCGTGCGGGCACCGGGTCCGCGACGCCCACCGGTCGCGCTCACCGGTCGGTGACGGTCACCGCCAGCGCCCCCACCCCGAGGTGCCCGCCGAGCACGGCCCCGACCTCGCGCACCAGCACCTCGTCGAGCCCGAGCGCCGCGCGCAGCCGCGCGGCGACCTCCTCGGCCGCCTCGGGCCGCCCGAGGTGCTGCACGCCGACGCGCACGGCACCGTCCGCGGCACCCGGCACGCCCGCGCCCCGGTCCGTCCCCCGGCCCGGTCCCGCCCCGGCGGCCGCGCCCGTCCCTGCCGCGACCCGCCGGGCCACCTCGGCGACGGCCAGCGCGTGCAGCCGGTCCCGCGCCGCGCGCCGGGTCCGCACCCGCTCGGCGACCTCGATCCGCCCGTCCCGGAGCGTCAGCACGGGGCGCAGCCCGAGCACGGTCCCGAACGCCGCCGCCGCGGCGGACAGCCGGCCGCCCCGCCGCAGGTGGTCGAGCGAGTCCACGACGAACCACGCGGCGGTCGACCGCCCGACCTGCTCGGCGGTGCCGGCCACGGTCGCGCCGTCGGCCGGGCCCCACACGGTGCCCCGCGCGGCCTCGGCGGCGGCGAGCGCGGCGAACCCGAGGCCGAGGCCCGCGCTCCTCGAGTCGACGACGTGCACCGGCAGCGCCGCGAGCTGCGCGGCGAGGCCGGCGGCGCGCACGGTCCCGGACAGCTCGCCGGACAGGTGCACCGAGACGACCTCGGCGGCACCGCGCGCGGCGGCGGCCTCGTAGGCGGCGGCGAACGCGGCGGGCGGCGGCTGCGACGTCGTGACCCGCCGGCCCGACTCCAGCGCGGCGACGAGGCCGTCGGGCGTGAGGTCCACGCCGTCCCGGAACCGCTCGCCGTCGGCCGCGACGTCGAGCGGGACCACGTCGATCCCCCACGCCGCGGCGTCGGCCGCCGTGAGGCAGGACGTCGAGTCGGTCACGACCGCGACGCGCGGCGGCGCGGCAGGCGCGGGGTCCGGGTCGGCCGCGCGCGATCCCCGCCGCAGCCGGCGCGCGACGCGCTCGGCCCACGTGGGGGGCACGACCGCGATCCGCAGCCCGACGGGCGCATCGCCGCGCCCCGCCCCCGCGCCGCGCGCGGTGGACGGGGCGTCGGCGCCCTCGGGCACCGTCAGGCCGGCACCACGTTGACGAGCTTCGGCGCCCGCACGATCACCGTGCGCACGTCGCGCCCGGCCATCGCGCGCTGGACGCCGGGGTCGGCGAGCGCGAGCTCGCGCAGCGTGGCCTCGTCGGCGTCGGGCGCGACCTCGGCCCGCCCGCGGACCTTGCCCTGCACCTGGAACACGCAGGTCACGGAGTCCTGCACCAGGTACTGCGGGTCGACGGCCGGGAACGGCTCGTGCGCGAGCGACCGCTCGTGGCCCAGGCGGGACCACAGCTCCTCGGCCAGGTGCGGCGCGACGGGCGCGGTCATCAGCACGAGCTGCTCGGCGACGGTCCGCGGAACGGCGGGCAGCGACGTCAGGTGGTTGTTGAGGACGATGAGCTTGGCGATGGCGGTGTTGATCCGCATCGCCTGCATGTCCTCGCCGACCTCGGCGATGGTGCGGTGCAGGACGCGCAGCGTCTCGACAGCCGGCTCCTCGTCGACCACGGTGACCGCGCCGGTCTCCTCGGACACGACGTTGCGCCACACGCGCTGCAGGAACCGCTGCGCGCCGACCACGGCCCGGGTCTCCCACGGGCGGGACAGGTCGAGCGGGCCCATCGACATCTCGTAGACGCGCAGGGTGTCCGCGCCGTACTCGGCGTACATCTCGTCCGGGGAGACGGCGTTCTTCAGCGACTTGCCGATCTTGCCGTACTCGCGGAACACCTCCTCGCCGTTCCAGGTGAACCCGGACTCCACCGACTCGTCCTCGACGACCTCGGCGGCCGGGACGTACACGCCGCGCACGTCGGTGTAGGCGTACGCCTGGATGTAGCCCTGGTTGAACAGCTTGTAGAACGGCTCGCGGCTGGACACGTGGCCCAGGTCGTAGAGCGCCTTGTGCCAGAACCGGGCGTACAGCAGGTGCAGCACGGCGTGCTCGACGCCGCCGACGTACAGGTCGACGCCGCCCGCGCCGTGGGAGTCGCCGGGGTTGTGTCCCGGGCCCATCCAGTACTGCTCGAGCGCGGGGTCGACGACCTGGCCGGTCGCGTGCGACGGGTCCAGGTAGTGCAGGTAGTACCAGCACGACCCCGCCCAGTTCGGCATGGTGTTGGTGTCGCGGCGGTAGACCTTCGGGCCGTCGCCCAGGTCCAGCGTGACGTTGACCCAGTCGTCGTTCCGGCTCAGCGGCGCCTCCGGCGAGGAGTCCGCGTCGTCGGGGTCGAAGGTGCGCGGCGCGTAGTCGGGCACGTCCGGCAGGTCGACGGGCAGCGCCTGCTCCGGGATCGCGATCGGCAGGTCGTTCTCGTCGTAGACGATCGGGAACGGCTCGCCCCAGTACCGCTGCCGGCTGAACAGCCAGTCGCGCAGCCGGTAGGTGGTGGTCCGGGACCCGGCGCCGCGCTCGGCCAGCCAGTCGACGATCCGGGTCTTGGCCTCGGCGACCGAGAACCCGTCCAGGCTGATCTCGTCGTTCGACGAGTTGATGATCGCGCCGTCACCGGTCCAGGCCCCCTCGTGGCCCTCCGGCGGCTGCACGGTGTGCACGACCGGCAGGCCGAACGCCTCGGCGAACGCGAAGTCGCGGGTGTCGCCGCCGGGGACGGCCATGATCGCGCCGGTGCCGTAGCCCATGAGGACGTAGTCGGCGATGAACACGGGCAGCTGGGCGCCGTTCACCGGGTTCAGCGCGTAGCCGCCGGTGAACACGCCGGTCTTGCGGCCGGCGTCGGCCTGCCGCTCGACGGCGGTCTTGGCGGCCGCCTCGCGACGGTAGGCGGCGACGGCCTCGGCCGGGCTCGCCGCACCCCCGCGCCACGCCTCCGGCACGTCCTCGTCCCACGCCGGCTCGGAGTCCGCGACGATCGCGTCGACCAGCGGGTGCTCCGGCGCCAGGACGACGTAGGTCGCGCCGAACAGCGTGTCGGGGCGGGTGGTGAAGACGGTCAGCGGCTCGTCGGCGTCGGTCACCTCGAAGTCGACGTGCGCGCCCTCGGACCGGCCGATCCAGTTCCGCTGCATCGCGGTGACCTTCTCCGGCCAGTCGATGAGCGACAGGTCGTCGGCCAGGCGGTCGGCGTACGCGGTGATCCGCATGTTCCACTGCCGCAGCGTGCGCTGGAACACCGGGAAGTTGCCGCGCTCGGACCGGCCGTCGGAGGTGACCTCCTCGTTGGCCAGCACGGTGCCCAGGCCCGGGCACCAGTTGACCGGCGTCTCGGAGACGTAGGCCAGGCGCTGGGCGTCGACGACGCGGCGGCGCTGCACGGCGTCCAGGTCGGCCCACGCCGCGCCCGCGGGCACCCCGTCGATCCCGTCCGGCACCGCGCGGGCGCCCGACTCGTACGCCTCGACCAGCGTCGACACCGGCCGGGCCGCACCCGTGCCGCCGTCGGGCCGCACCGCGTCCTCGTCGTACCAGGACTCGAAGATCTGCAGGAAGATCCACTGCGTCCAGCGTACGTAGTCCGGGTCGATCGTGGCGAACGACCGCCGCGGGTCGTGCGCGACGCCCAGGCGCTTGAGCTGACGCGCCATGATCTCGATGTTCGCCTCGGTGGTCGTGCGCGGGTGCTGGCCCGTCTGCACGGCGTACTGCTCGGCGGGCAGGCCGAACGCGTCGTAGCCCAGCGCGTGCAGCACGTTGTCGCCCTGCATCCGGCGGAACCGCGCGACGACGTCGGTCGCGATGTACCCCAGCGGGTGGCCGACGTGCAGGCCCGCGCCCGAGGGGTACGGGAACATGTCCATGACGAAGAACGGGCGCGCGCCCTCGCGGGCCGAGGCGCCGTCGCCGTCGGTCAGCGCGCTGCCGGCCGGGTTGGCCGCGAAGAACGTGCCGCGCTCGACCCACTCGTCCTGCCACCGGAGCTCGATCTGCTGGGCGAGCTCGGCGGTGTACCGGAACGGCACGTCCTGGCCGCCGGCGGTGGCCGGGGCGGAGGCGGGATCGGGCTGGGTGCTGGCGGGCGACGTCACCGGGGAAGTCTATCGACGCCCGCGGGCGCCGCCGGACGCCCCCGGGACGCCCGCCCGCCGGGGTCAGGCGGTGCGCCGCCGGGCGGCCCCGCCCAGCACCATCCCCGAGATGACCAGGCCGATCACGGTCAGCCCCGCCCCGACCCACGCCGGCGCGACGTAGCCGAGCCCGCCTGCGATCACGAGCCCCCCGACCCAGGCCCCGAACGCGTTCCCGGCGTTCAGCGCGGAGTGGCACAGCGCGGCGCCGAGCGACGGCGCGGTCGGCGACAGGTCCATGAGCCAGGCCTGCAGCGAGAGCCCCAGCACCTGCGTCGTCACGCCCAGCAGCACGATCGCCAGCACGCCGGGGACGACCCACTGCGCGAGCACCGCGATCAGCACGAGCGCGACGATCGTCGACGCGAAGCCGAGCAGCACGGTCCGGGCGACGGAGCGGTCGGCCAGCCGCCCGCCGAGCAGCGTGCCGGCCGTCATGCCGACGCCGAACAGCGCGAGCACGATCGGCACCGTCGCCTCGGCCAGCCCGGTGACGTCGGTCAGCAGCGGGGACACGTAGGAGTACACGGCGAACATGCCGCCGAACCCGATCGAGCCCGCCGCGCACGCCACCCAGAGCCGCCCGTTGCGCAGCGCGCCGAGCTCCGCGCGCACCGTCGCGCCGTCCCGCACCGGCAGCCCGGGCAGGAACCGGAGCAGCGCCAGCAGGGTCAGCGCTCCGAGGACGCCCACGGCGACGAACGCCACCCGCCAGCCGAACACCTGCCCCAGCACGGTCGACAGCGGCACGCCCACGACGTTCGCGATCGTCAGGCCGGCCATCATCGTCGCGACGGCCTGTCCGCGGCGGCCCGGTCCCGCGACGTGCGCGCCCATCACGGCGCCGACGCCGAAGAACGCGCCGTGCGGCAGACCCGCGACGAACCGCGCCGCCACCAGCCAGCCGAGCGACGGCGCGAGCGCCGACAGCACGTTGCCGACGGTGAACGCCGTCATCAGCAGCAGGAGCAGCCTCCGGCGGTCCATCCGGGCGGCGATCGTGGTCAGCAGCGGGGCGCCGACGACGACGCCGAGCGCGTACGCGGTGATCGCGTGCCCGGCCTCGGGGATCGTGGCGTCGAGGTTCTCCGCGATGAGCGGCAGCAGGCCCATCGTCGCGAACTCGGTGGTGCCGATCGAGAACCCGCCGAGCGCGAGGGCCAGCAGCGGCAGCCGCGCGCGGCGGCGGACCAGGCTCGGGTCCAGGACCACGTCGGTGTCGACGGCGGGCCCGGTGCCCGGCGTGCTCGTGTGCATGTGCGGCTCCCCGCGGTCGTCGTCGGTGGACCGCGTGGAACCCGGCGGCTGGCGCGCCGACGGGTGCGGCGGCCCGTCCCGGCAGACCGCGTCGGCGAGGAGTCCGGTTCCGCCCAGCCTACCGGCCGGTCGGTCGCGGACCGCGGCGCGGGTCAGGCCGGGTCGAGCAGCACCCAGATCGCGCGTGCGGCGACCTCGCCGAGCTCGACCGGCCGCGCCTCGGCGGCGGCGCCCACGGCCTCGGCCGCCGCGTCCGCGAGCGACCCGCCGTCGAGCGGCGGCAGCACCCGCACCGCGGTCATCCCGGCGAAGTCCCGGCGCTCGACGACCTCGACCCGCGCGTCCAGCACGACGCCCACCGAGGCGAGGTACCGCAGCAGGCCGGGGTCGGCGTCGGAGATCCGGGCGATCCGGCCGGACCCCGAGGTGAGCTCCCACAGCATGTCCGCGGCCGGCGTCGGCACCGTGCCGTCGGGCGCGGGGATCGGGTCGCCGTGCGGGTCACGCGTCGGGTGGCCCAGGCGCGCGTCGATCCGCTCGACCATGAGGTCCGACACGGCGTGCTCGAGCACCTCGGCCTCGTCGTGCACCTCGTCCCAGGCGTACCCGAGCTCGCTGACCAGGAACGTCTCGATCAGCCGGTGCCGGCGGACGACCTGCACCGCGTGCCGGACGCCCTCCTCGGTGAGCGTGATCGCCGCGTACGGCGCGTGCTCCACGAGGCCCTGGTCGGCGAGCCGGCGCACGGTCTCCGACACGGTCGACGCCCCGACGCCCAGCCGCTCGGCGAGCATCTTGGTGGTCACCGGGGCGGACGACCACTCGCGCGCGGTCCAGACGACCTTGAGGTAGTCCTGGGCCACGGGGGTCAGGTCGCTGGTCTCGCTCACGCCGACAAGGTTAGGGCCCGCGGCCGCCACCCCATCCGCGTCGCGCCCGCCGAGGTCGTCGGTTCCGTCCACCGCAGGGGTGCGGAACCGACGACCTCGGGCGCAGCCGACGACCTCGGCGGCCGCGGTCAGCCCTGGGCGTCGCGCCAGGCCACCCACTGCTCCACGAGGCCCAGGTCGTAGTCCGGACCCCCGACGCCGACCGTGAACAGCGTCACGCCCGCCTCGACCAGCGGCGCCGCGACCTCGGCGGGCGGCGCGCTCACCCCGACGCTGCGCTCGACCAGCGCCGCGGTGTCCCGGCCGACGGCCTCGCCGTGCTCGTCGAGGATCGCGCTCTTGCGGGTCAGCGTGTCCAGGTCGCCGAACGAGTGCCACACGTCCGCGTGCTCGGCGACGACCCGCAGCGTCTTCCGCTCGCCGCCACCGCCGACGAGGATCGGGATGTCGCGGGTCGGGGCCGGGTTGCCGGCCGCCAGGCGCGCCTTGATCCGCGGCAGGGCGGACGCCAGCTCGGCGATCCGCGTGCCGGGGGTGCCGAACTCGTAGCCGAACTGGTCGTAGTCCTTCTCGAACCACCCGGCGCCGATCCCCAGGATCAGGCGGCCGCCGCTGATGTGGTCGACCGTGCGGGCCATGTCGGCCAGCAGCTCGGGGTTCCGGTACGAATTGCAGGTCACCAGGGCGCCGATCTGCACCCGGCTGGTCTGCTCCGCCCAGGCGCCCAGCATGGTCCAGCACTCGAAGTGCTTGCCGTCCGGGTCGCCGTAGAGCGGGAAGAAGTGGTCCCAGTTGAAGATCACGTCGACGCCCAGGTCCTCGGCGCGGCGGACCGCGTCCCGGATCTGCGCGTAGTCGGCGTGCTGGGGCTGGATCTGGACTCCGATGCGGAGCGGTCGCGTCATGGACAGACCGTACGTCCGCGCGGACGGGCGTGCGCCCGGCGTCTACGCTGGCCGACGCGCCGAACCACGCGCACCGCCGCGCCCGGCCGCGCGCCCGCACCCGATCCCCGGAGGTCCCCATGCCCGCCGCCGACACGTCCGCGCCGATCCCCCTGCGCTGGGTCGGACCCCTGCGGATCAGCGGCAACGTGATGTCCGGCGAGACCGAGGTGCCGCTCGCGACGTACGAGTCGCCGCTGTGGCCGTCCGTCCGCCGCGGCGCCCGGCTGTCGACGATGGTCGAGGGCGGGATCAAGGCCACCCTCGTCGACGAGCGGATGTCCCGCTCCGTGCTGCTGGAAGCCGACGACGCCCAGGCCGCGCTCGCCGCCTGGCAGCACCTGTCGTCCCGGCGCGAGGAGCTGGCGGCCGTCGTCGCGACCAGCAGCCGGTTCGCCCGGCTGATCGACCTGCACGTCCAGATCGCCGCGAACCTGCTGTTCGTGCGTTTCGAGCTCACCACCGGCGACGCGTCGGGCCACAACATGGTGACCAACGCGGCCGACAAGCTCATGGACCACGTGCTCGCCACCGTCCCGGGCGTCCGCTACGGCTCGATCTCCGGCAACTTCTGCTCGGACAAGAAGGCGACGGCGGTCAACGGCATCCTCGGGCGCGGCAAGAACGTCGTGACCGAGATCGCGCTCCCCCGCCGGCACGTCGAGCGGTTCCTGCACACGACGCCCGAGGCGGTCGTCCAGCTGAACATCCGCAAGAACCTCATCGGCACGATGCTCGCGGGCGGCCTGCGGTCGGCGAACGCGCACTACGCGAACATGCTGCTGGCGTTCTACCTGGCGACGGGCCAGGACGCGGCGAACATCGTCGAGGGCTCCCAGGGCCTGACCCACGCCGAGGTCCGCGACGGCGACCTGTACTTCTCCTGCACGCTGCCGAACCTCATCGTCGGCACGGTCGGCAACGGCAAGGGGCTCGACTTCGTCGAGGAGAACCTGGTCCGGCTCGGCTGCCGCGAGGAGCGCGAGCCCGGCGACAACGCCCGCCGGCTCGCGGTGCTGTGCGCGGCGACGGTGCTGTGCGGCGAGCTGTCGCTGATGGCGGCGCAGACGAACCCGGGCGAGCTGATGGCCGCGCACCTGACCCTGGAGCGCGGCGCCCCGGCGAAGGGCTGAGCGCAGACGAGGCACCGCAGCGCACGTCCGCAGAACGCGCGCCGCGGTGCCCGCTCGTCACGACACCCAGCTCACGTCGGATGGACCGCCGCTGAAGCAGATCGTCCCGTTGTTCAGCACGGCGTTGCTCGTCCGCGCCACGGACGCGATGTAGCTGCCCGCCTTGGGCACCGAATGGGCGAACGTGTGCTGCCAGGACGTCCGCGACGCGAGCGCGCCGCTGAACGTCCGCCTCACCGACGACCCGCCGCCGGCGACGTCAACGAACCAGGAGTACCCGACAGCGGGCCGGTTGACGTTGAAGGACGTGCTGATGCCGGCCGTGCGGAAGCCCGTGCTGTCGGTGATCACGATCCGTGAGGTACCGCACGACCCGGCCACGACCGTCGCCCGTCCCAGCGCGCGCTTGCGGGCGATCGCCGCCTCCTCCGCGTGCGCCTCGGCCGTGACGGGAACCGATCGCTGTGCTCCGTCATCGTCCGTGACGATCGCGTAGCCGTGTGCCGCGGCCACAGACTCGTCGAAACCGACCGCCTGCATCTCGACATCGATGACGAGCTCCGGCCCCGGCACCTCGGCAGCGACCGCGGAGCCGGCTCCGCTCACGAGTGCCAGAAGCAGCGCCAGGACGCCGGCCCTGGACGTGCGCGTTCGTGCCATGCGTGACATCTCAGCCTCCGTCTTCCCATGGGAGGCCCCCGCTTCTACGCTACAGAAACCGGTTCCCCCATGGAAGGAGCACACGTGAATCCCGACGCCCGGGGCGCTGCGGCCGACGACGGGCCGCATCCGCTTCCGCCGCCCCACTACCTGCTCCAGCCCGCGGCCGGCCCCCGACCTCGATGCACCGAGGTCATGACCGGCTGGGTGGGAGCGGCGCCGGACTGCGCGCTATCACGCTGGGAGGACGAGGCCGGGAACGACATCGTCCTCGAGACCCGTCGCGCCGCTCCAGGCATGACGGATGTGGACGTGGCAACGGTCACGCTGGCACGTTCGCTCGCCGGGCGCTGCGTCGACACGGAGAGGGTCGACCACGCGGCGCTCCGCGCGATCTGGGTGGGCGCACCGCACGAGGTGCTCCTGACGCCGGAAGCGCTCGTCGTTGACGGCGCTCCGGCGGAGGGGGTCGTCGCACGGCGCGAGGATCTCGTGGCACGTGTGATCCATCGTGGTGATCACGTGATCACCCTGGTGCATCCGGAAGCGCACGCAGGGATCCCGAGAGTCGCGGCGGGAGAACCGGAGGTCGGCTGACTGCTCCGTGATCGTGACCACGTTCACGAACGGGATGATTCCAGGCGTCCCGCGCGTTGCGTGTGGAGCAGGTGAAGAGTCCCGGCGCTCGCTGGTCGGTGCTCGCACGCAGGGCTACAGTCGTCCGGGCCTCGCGTGACCGCCGATGACGGCGGGCCGCACCCGTGGCCCGTCGGACGCCGGGTCACCCGCCCGCGGACGACGTCCAGCCGGAGAGGATCCCACCCCGACATGCAGCTCGGCATCGACGACCTGGCCTTCGCGACCGCGGGCCGGTACCTCGACCTGGCGAACCTGGCGCCCGTGCACGGCGTCGAGCCGGCGAAGTACACGGTGGGCCTCGGCCAGGACCGGATGAGCGTGTGCGCGCCCGACGAGGACGTCGTGACGCTGGCCGCCGCGGCCGCGCTCCCCCTCGTGGAGGACCTGTCCGACGACGAGCGGGCCGCGATCCGCACCGTCCTGCTCGCGACCGAGAGCGGCATCGACCAGTCGAAGTCGGCCGGGGTGTACGTGCACCACCTGCTCGGTCTGAACCCGGCCGCGCGCGTCGTGGAGCTCAAGCAGGCCTGCTACTCCGGCACCTCCGCGCTGCAGATGGCGCTGGCGCTCGTCGCCCGGAACCCGGAGCAGAAGGTGCTCGTCATCTGCTCCGACGTGGCCCGCTACGACGTCGGGTCCTCCGGCGAGCCGACCCAGGGCTGCGGCGCCGTCGCGATGCTGGTCACCGCGAACCCGCGGCTGGTCGCGATCGAGCCGGTCTCCGGCCTGCACACCACCGACGTCATGGACTTCTGGCGGCCGAACTACCGGACCACCGCGGTCGTCGACGGCCGGCTGTCGCTCCGCGCGTACACCGACTCGCTGACCGGGGCGTGGCAGGACTTCCGCGCCCAGGGCGGCGCCGAGTTCGGCGAGATCGACGCGTTCGTCTACCACCAGCCGTTCACCAAGATGGCGGTGAAGGCGCACGCGCACCTGACCCGCCTGGCCGGCGCCCCGCGCGACGCCGACGTGATGGACGCGCAGATCGCCGACACCCTCCGGTACAACCGCGAGATCGGGAACTCCTACACCGCGTCGATGTACATCGGCCTGGCGTCGCTGCTCGACCACGCGGCGGACGACCTGGGCGGCTCGCGCATCGGGTTCTTCTCCTACGGCTCCGGGGCCGTCGGCGAGCTCTTCACCGGCGTCGTCCAGCCCGGGTACCGCGCGCACCTGCGCGCCGCCGCGCACCGCCGGCTGCTCGACGAGCGCGACGAGGTGTCGCACGCCGAGTACCTGCGGATCGTCGCGCCGGTGAACCCGGTCGACGGCGGGGACCACGACGTCGAGCGCCTGACCCGCGGCCCGTTCCGGCTCGCGGCGATCACGGGGCACCAGCGGCTGTACGAGCGCACGGAGGCCGCGGCGACCGCGGTCGCCTGACGACGCGACGCCGCCCGGACCGGGCGGCGGTCGTCGTGACCGCCTACTGGTACGTCACCAGGTCCGGGACCGGCTGCACCGCGTAGGTCTGCGCCGGGTCCAGCATCGGCGTGTCCTCGTCGTAGAAGTTCTTCCAGCCCCAGTGCACGTCCGGCGCGCCCTGGTGCAGCGTCGCCCAGGTGCCGGCCTTCGCGGGCTGCGACCCCTGGCCGTCGGCGTGGATGATCATGGCCAGCTCGTCGTGGCCGGTGTGCAGCCGCTCGCGGTCGGTGATCATCCGGAGCGAGAACTGGTGCAGCAGGAACATCTTCTGCGGCAGCTGCCGGTCGCGGGTGTACGTCGCGAGCCAGTCGGCGGTGGCGTTGACCTCGTCGATGCCGACCGACCCGATCTGGCGCAGGTGCACCTGGTCGGGCGCGAGCCGCCACTCGGGGTCGAGCGCGAGCCCGACGTGGGGGTAGGCGAGCAGCTCGGCGTACTGCTGCGCCTGCGTCAGGAAGTCGGTGCGGCCGGGCTGCAGGTCGATGACGACCGCCTGCCCCGCCGCCTGCGCGGCCTCGACGACGGGCCGCAGCTCGTCGACCGACCGCGCGCGCGAGTACGAGCCGTCCGGCTCCGGCGCGGCCGACGCGATGGTCGCGATGACCTCGAGGGTCGGCACCACGGTGTCGGGGGTGAGCGACCGGTACGGGGCGGCGGTCTGCTCGGCGCGCGCGATGGTCGCCGGGACGTCCTGCTCCCCGAGCACGCCGAGCGCCGCGGTGCCGGGCGTGCCGTACAGCGCGACGTAGCGCTTGCCGTCCACGCCGGGAGCCGACGCGGGGTCCGGGAACACCAGCTGGCCGCCGCCCGGCAGCTCGACGCCCGTCGAGGCGCTGGCGACGCGGGGACCGAGCCGGGCGGCGTCGCCGAACGACGACCCGACCGCGACCACCGTCTCCACCCCCGTGAGCGCTTGCACCGCGGCGGAGGTGGCGCGGGGGTCCGCGCCGGGCACGTCGACGACCGGCAGGCCCGCGGCCCGGGCGGTCGCGGCAGCGACGGCGGTGCCCGCGGGGGCGGCGTGCGTGTCGACGAGGAGGGCCGCGGCGTCGGCGGGCGCGGGAGGCTCGATCGTGGTGGTGGGGAGACCGAGCACGTCGTCCTGGCCCGGGGTGGAGGCGGCGTCGGCCGTGGCCTCCGCGTCGCTCGACCCAGCGCCCGGGGTCCCGGACGGCGACGCCGTCGGGGCCGTGGCGTCGTCGGACCGCGCCGCGGCCCGCAGCAGCGCCGGCTCCGGCCCGGTGAGCGCCGCGACGGCCGCGACCAGCCCGCCGTCGTCCACCTCCTGCTCCTCCCCCACGGCCAGCCCGAGGTCGGCCAGCGCGGGGTCCGCGGCGTCGACGCCGTAGGTCCGCAGCCCGTCCGGGAGGTCGGCGGCCAGCGCGGCGCGCCCGTCGGCGTCGTCGACCACGACCACGTCGGTGGTGCCGAGGCGGTCGAGCTCGTCGGCCACGCCCGCGCCCGCGACCAGCACCGGCGAGCCGAGCGCGACGGCCGCGGTGGCGGCGGGGGCGACGACCTCCGGGGCCTCGTCGGCGACCAGCACCGCGACGGGCGCCTCGGTGAACAGCGCGGCGCTCACCGCGAGCGCCGTCCCGGCCGCCGTCCCGTCCGGGACGACCGTGGTCGGGGCGTCCGGCAGCGTCACGGCCGACCGCAGCGTCACCGCCGAGGGCGTCGGGTCGGGCGTCGCGCCGTCGGTGCCCCCACCGGTGCAGGCGGCGAGCAGCCCGAGGGCGGCCAGCGCGGCGACGGGGCGCCACGGGCGGAGCCCCAGGGGCCGGTGCGGACGGGTCGGGCGGGCGGGTGCGGCAGGCACGGCTCTCCGGGGCCGGGGACACGGGGACCCCGCCACTGTAGGCACCCCCACCGACGCCCGGCGAGGCCGCGGGCCGCCCGGGCGACGCGCGGGGCGGCGCGGGCGCTCCGGGTCGGGGATGATCGAGGCATGACCCCCGAGAGCGCCCAGCAGGAGTTCAGCACCGCCGGCGCGTACGTGACCAGCGGCGAGGAGTTCGTCCGCGACCAGAGCTACATCACCACGCGGATCACCGCCGACGGCCGGGACGGCTACCCGGTCGAGCCCGGCCGGTACCGGCTCGTGGTGTCGCGGGCGTGCCCGTGGGCGAACCGGGCGATCATCGTCCGCCGGCTGCTCGGGCTCGAGGACGCGATCTCGCTAGGCGTGTGCGGCCCGACGCACGACGCCCGCTCCTGGACGTTCGACCTGGACCCGGGCGGCGTCGACCCCGTGCTCGGCATCCCGCGGATCCAGGACGCGTACTTCCGGCGGTTCCCGGACTACCCGAAGGGCATCACGGTCCCGGCGATCGTCGACGTGCCGTCGGGGGTGGTCGTCACGAACGACTACGCACAGCTGACCCTCGACCTGTCGACCGAGTGGACGGCGCACCACCGCGCGGGCGCGCCCGACCTGTACCCCGAGCACCTGCGGGACGAGATCGACCAGGTCGCGCGGAAGGTGTTCACCGACGTGAACAACGGCGTGTACCGCTGCGGGTTCGCCGGGTCGCAGGAGGCGTACGAGCGCGCGTACCGGCGGCTGTTCTCCCGCCTGGACTGGCTGTCGGAGCGGCTGTCCACCCAGCGGTACCTGGTCGGCGACACGATCACCGAGGCCGACGTCCGGCTGTTCACCACGCTGGTCCGGTTCGACGCGGTGTACCACGGCCACTTCAAGTGCAACCGGGACAAGCTGACCGAGATGCCGGTGCTCTGGGCGTACGCCCGGGACCTCTTCCAGACCCCCGGGTTCGGCGACACGATCGACTTCGACCACATCAAGCGGCACTACTACGTGGTCCACGAGGACATCAACCCGACGCAGATCGTCCCGGCGGGCCCGGACCTGCGCGGCTGGCTGACCGAGCACGGCCGGGAGTCCCTGGGCGGCCGCCCGTTCGGCGACGGCACCCCGCCCGGCCCGGTCCGCGAGGGCGAGCGGGTGGACCCGGCCCACACCGCGGAGGCGATGGCGGGCTGACCCCGCCGCCGCCGCCGGCCGTGAGGTCGTCACAAGGTGACGAGGTCGGCACGAAGACGTGACGACCTCGCGCGGTTGTGACGACCTCACGGACCCTCGGCCCGGGAGCCGCCGGCGCGCTACGCCGCGACGGGGCGCACCCGGACCACGTTGCGCCACGGGTCGTCGAACGTCACGGTCGCGCCGTCGTCGCGCACCGGGACGCCGTGCGCCGCGAGCCGCTCGCGCAGCGCGCCCACGTCGTCGGTCCCGGGCACCACCAGGGTGACCTCGCCCAGGCCCAGGCTGCTCGCCCGCGGCCCGGCGCCGGCCGAGTTCCAGGTGTTCATCGCCATGTGGTGGTGGTACCCGCCGGCCGAGACGAACAGCGCGCCGTGCCACTCGGCCATCACGTCGAAGCCGAGCGCGTCGACGTAGAACGCCCGCGCCCCGGCCACGTCGCCGACCTGCAGGTGCACGTGCCCGACCACCGGCTTCCCGGCCGGCGCCGCGAGCGCGGCGTCGGTGACGTGACCCTGGATGAACTCGTTCGGGTCGAGTCGCAGCGAGTCCATGAGGACCCGGCCCTGCTCGTCGTAGCCCCACAGGTCGCGCGAGCGGTCCCAGTACAGCTCGACGCCGTTGCCCTCCGGGTCGGTCAGGTAGAACGCCTCGGACACGAGGTGGTCCGCGCTGCCGACGTAGGTGCGCGGCGCCCGGGCGGCCACCGACGCGAGCGTCGCGGCGAGCGCCTCCTGGGTGTCGAACAGGATCGCGGTGTGGAACAGGCCCGCCTGGCCGCGGCTGGTGGGCGGCAGGTCCGGCGTGTGCCGGAGCACCATCAGCGGCTGGGTCCCCCGCCCGAGGACGACGACGTCGGGGCGGCCGACGCCCTCGATGCGCTCGTCCGGGCGCTCGACGACCTGCAGGCCGAGCACGTCGCGGTAGTACCGCAGCTGCAGGTCGAGGTCGCCGACCAGCAGGGTCACGGGGCCCATGGCGGTGTCGGCGGCGAGGCGGTCGAGGGCGGGGCGCGGGTCGGCGGTGGTCATGCCGAGAACAATAGTTGAGCCTTCAACCGTTGTCGAGACACACGTCGGCGTCTGGGCGCGCCGGAGCCGCGCGACCGGGCGCCGGTCGCGCGGGGACCCGCGCCGTCAGCCCCGGCGCTGCAGGTCGTTGCGGCCGAAGTCCGTGAGGAACCGCGGCCCGCGCTCGCGCAGCTCCGCCTCGTAGTCCCCCGCCCAGCCGCGGTACGGCACCCGCGCCAGGCCGTCGTTCGCGAACCGGGCGTCGTCGGTGACCTCGGACTCGCAGAACGCCGGGATCTGCAGGTCCGTCACCGGGCCCGAGCGCTCGCACTCGGCGACGACGAGCGGCGCGTTCGCCCCACCGAACACGTCGACCACCCAGCCGTCGGCGCCCAGCCACACGGAGTACCGGTTCTTCACGATCCGGTGCCCGCCGCGGCGGATCATCTCGGTGCCGACGACGACGTCGATCTCCCGCTCCGCCTCGTACCGGGTGCCGACGTTCATCGGGCCCTTGAGCGTGACGGCGCAGAACTCGAACCGGTCGCCGACCTCCTCGAGCACGTCCAGCGGGTCGGCGTCGGGGCCGAGCGGCAGCCGCAGCCCGGAGGCCTGCACCCGGAGCCGGAGCGCGTACCCGTCCTGGGCCAGGAAGTACGACTGCACGATGAGCACCGGGTCGGGCTCGGACAGCAGCTCCATGGGCGGCGTCCGCACGAAGAACCGGCGCTCGAACTCGAAGTCGCCGTACCCGGTGTCGCTCACCACGCCCTCCTCTCGCCGGCGTCCGGCGGGGGTCCCGCCGCTGGTCCGCTGCGGGTCACGGTACGCGACCGGCCCGCGCGCGCGGCGGAACCGGGCGCGGACGCGGCGCGCGGGGCGGGATCACGCCGCCGCGCCGAGGATCACGCCGCCGCGCCGAGGTCCATCCCGAGCGTCCGGCCCCACGCGTGCGCCTCGACCTGCCGGAACCCGACCCGGTCGTAGAACGCGATCGCCCCGGCGTTCTGCTCGGCCACCCCGAGGTGCAGCCCGGGGACGCCGCGCTCGCGCAGCGCCCCGGCCAGCGTCTCGATCAGCGTCCGCCCGAGGCCGCGTCCCTGGGCGCGCGGCAGCAGGTCGATGTGCAGGTGCGCCGGGTACCGGTCGGTGACCGCGGGGTCGTACCGGCACCCGTCGTGCACGGTGCCGAGCAGCTCGTGGTCCCGGTAGCCGGCGACCTCGGGGCGCCGCGGGTACCGCTCCCGCAGCGCGGGCCACCACGCCTCCTCCTGCCAGCGGGCGAAGGCCTGGGAGTCGGCGGTGCCGACGACGTAGCCGGCGACGCCGTCGTCGTCGGTGACCACCCAGGTGAGCGACGGGTCCGCGACCGGGTACGGGCCCGCGTACACGTGCCCGAGCAGGTCGGGGTCCCGGTACACGGGCGTGGCGTCAGTCCCCGCGTCGCCCGTCAGCAGGCACACGCGGTACATCCCCGGCAGGTCGCACGTCGCGAACGGTCTCACCCGCATGGCCAGCGACCCTACCGGCCGGGTCCGACGCGGTGGGAGACGCGGCACGTGGCGCGCGGTCCCGCACCAGCAGCACCCCGCCGAGCACCAGCACCCCGCCGACGACCTGCGCCGCGCCGAGCGCGTACCCCGTGGCCGCGCTGATCAGCACCGTGAACACCGTGATCAGGTTGAGGTACGACCCGGCCTCGGCGGGCGGCACCCGGCGCAGCGCCAGGTTCCAGAGCAGGTACGACCCCACCGACGGCAGCACCGCGATGACGACCAGCGCGACCGTGGCGTCCCGGCCGGACGGCCAGTGCACGTGCCCGGTCGCGGCGAACGGGGCCATCACCACGGCGGCGATCGCGGCCTGCACGGCGGTCGAGGCGATGGGCGGCACCCCCGCGAGCCCGCGCCCGCCGATCGTGTACACGCTCCACACGACGATCGCCCCGACCATCAGGAGGTCGCCGACGTTGAGCTCGAGCGAGGTCAGCGCGCCGAGCCGGCCGCCGGTCAGCACCACCAGCACGCCGACCAGCCCGACGAGCATCCCGGCCACGGCGCGCCCGGACGGCGCCCGGCGCACCACGGCGGCGCCGAGCAGCGCGATCAGCGCCGGGTTCAGCGCGTTCACCAGCGACGCGTTCACGGACGAGGTGTGCTGGAGGGCGGTGTAGACGAACAGGGCGTACCCGACCATGCCGAGCAGCGCGAGGACGACCTGCCGCGGCCAGGTGCGCAGCACCGCGCGCCAGTCCGGCCGCTCCACGACCTGCGCGATCACGGCGAGCGGCACGGCCGCGAGCGCCCAGCGCAGCGCGGTCAGGCTCACCGGGGTCATGTCCTGCACGGCGACCGCGCCCAGGACGTAGTTCCCGGCCCAGAACAGCGTGGCCCCGACGAGGGCGAGCACGGGTCCGGTGCGGGCGGGAAGAGGCACCCGCGGAGGATACGCGGCTCACCCGCGCGCCCTGTTACCTCCGGCGGCGCACGTGCCGACACCCTGGGCATGGGCAGGTCCGAGGCGCGGGCACCCCGGCTCTACGCGACCCGGGGCCACCTGGCCTGCGCGCTGGGACTCATGGCGGTGCTGGTCCTCGGCGGCGGTCTGTTCCCGCTGAGCCCGCGGTCGCCGGTGGGCCTGTGGTTCGCGGCGGCCGGGTTGCTCGGGGCGCTGGCGGTCGGCGTGCTCGTGGTGCCGGCCCGCCGCTGGACGATGCCCGCCGCGCTGGCGGTGGCCCTGCTGGGCGCAGGCCTGCTGCTCACGTCCTGCCAGACCGCGGAGGGGCTGGTCGTGCTGTCCATCGGCGTGATGACCGCCGCGCAGTACGCCGCCTACGCGTTCCGCACCCGGGTCGCCGCGCTGCTCGTCGCCGAGGCGATCGCGGCCGTGACCGTCGGGATGGTTCTGGCACCCGCGCCGTTCCACGCGCTCACCTGGCTGGTCGTCGTCATCATGACGGTCGCCAGCACCTCGCTGCTCGGGAACGTCACGCACTGGCTCCGCCGGCACGCGACCACCGACGACCTCACGGGCGCGCTGACCCGGGCCGCCGTCCTGGAGCGCCTGGAGACCCGGCTGCGCGAGGCCCGCCGGACGGGGGCGCCGCTGGCCGTCGTGTCCGCCGACGTCGACGACTTCAAGGCCGTGAACGACACCCGCGGCCACCTCGCGGGCGACGACGTGCTGGTCGAGCTCGTCGCCTCCTGGCGGGGACCGGCGGCCGGCCGCACGGTGGTGGGCCGGGTCGGCGGCGACGAGTTCGTCGTGGTGCTGCCGGGCCTCGACGCCGCCGCGGCCCGGCGCTGGGTCGCCGACGCGCGCACCCGGTGCGCGACCCCGTGGAGCGCGGGGATCGCCGACGCCCGCCCCGACGACACCGTGCGCGACCTGCTCGCCCACGCCGACGTCGCGCTGTACGGGGCCAAGCGGGACCGGCACGTGGGTCGCCCGCCCGCAACGCCGGCGCCGGGCGCGCCCCCCGGCGCGCCTCCGGGACCGCGCCCGGGACCGCACCCGGGACCGCACCCCGACCCGCTCCCCCACCAGGGCCGCTGACCTTCCGCGGACGGCCCCACCGGTCGCATACTGCACCGGGGTGGGGGCGACCGCCCGAGGCACGGACCGAGCGGAGCACGCGGATGGGGGCCGGACCCGGCACGCCCGAGGTGACCGTCGTCGTCTGCACCCGCGACGGCGCGGGCCGGCTGCGCCCGACGCTGGACCACCTCGGCGCCGCGCTCGACGAGGCCGAACGGGCCGACCTGCCGGCGGAGGTCGTCGTCGTGGACAACGGCTCGACGGACGCGACCCCCGCGGTGCTCGCGGACGCCGCCCGTCGCGACCCCCGGCTGCGCGTGGTCGCGGAGCCGCGCCCCGGCATCGCCCGCGCGCGGAACGCGGGCGTCGCCGCGGCCGCCGCGCCGGTCGTCCTGTTCACCGACGACGACGTGCACGTCCCGCCGCACTGGGTCCGGCGGATGGCCGAGCCGCTGCGTCGCGGGGAGGCCGACCTGGTCGGCGGGTCCGTCGCCCTCGCGCCGCACCTGGAACGGCCGTGGCTGAGCCCCGCGCTCGCGTCCGCCTACTTCGCCGTCGTCCCGGAGCCGCCCGCCGTCGGCCGCGAGTTCGCCGCCGCCAGCATCGGCGCCACCCGCGCGGTGCTGGACGCCGTCCCGTTCGACGAGTCGCTCGGCACCGCCCGCTACCCCGGCGCCGAGGACACCGTGTTCCGGCTGGACGTGCTCGCCGCGGGCTTCCGGCAGGGCGCCGTCGCCGGCGCGACCGTCGAGCACCACCCCGAGCCCGAGCGCCTCGACCCCGCGCGGCTCGCGCGGCAGGCCACCGGGCGCGGGCGGGGCGAGGCGTACCTCGCGCACCACCTGCTCGGGAAGCGGCCGGCCGCGGCGGAGTCGGCGGCGAAGCTGGTGGCGACGTGGGGGCTCCTGTCGGGGCGGCGGCTGCGCGCGGCGCTCGCGGGCGCGGGCCGCGCGGGCGGCCCGGCCGGCGCGGGGGCCGAGGTCGACGAGGAGCTGCTGCGCCTGCGCCGCCGGGTCGCGTTCCACCGGGAGCTGCTGGCCCTGCGCCGCGCGACGCGCCGCCGCGTCCCGTCCTGAACCCCGCCCGGTTCTCGCACCGGCACCCGATCGATCGGGCGGCAGCGCGACGATCGGGTGGCGATCAGGAGTCCCGGCGTCAGACGACGAAGCGGGTCGGCCCCTCCGGCGCCAGCGCGTGCGCGACCCGCGCCACCATCTCGTCCGACATCGCCGGCATCGCGTCCACCGGGAACCACCGCGCCTCGGTGTTCTCGCCGTCGCCCGGCCCCGGCTCCCCCGACACCCAGCGGAACCGGAACGTCAGGTCGAGGTACTGGGAGCGGTCGCCGTTGGCGTACTCCATCGGCGGCAGCGTGTGCACCCACGCCAGCCGCTCCGCGACCGCCACCACCTCGGTCTCCTCGAGCACCTCGCGGGCGCCCGCGACCGCCGGCTCCTCGCCCGGGTCGATGATCCCGGTGACCGGCGTCCAGGCGCCGTTGTCGGCCCGGCGGACCAGCAGCACCTCGTCGCGGCCGTCGGCCCCGGGGCGCACCACGACGGCGCTCACCCCCGACAGCCAGAGCAGGTCGTGCCCGATGCGGGCGCGGAGGTCGAGGACGAAGTCAGGGGTCGGCACGCCCCCGATGCTAGGTGCCCGAGGCCGCCACCTGGGTGGACGTGGCGGTCCCACCGGGCGCGCGGGCCGTGGCCGGTGCTAGCGTCCGGCGCCGATGATCACCACATTGCGCGCCGCGCTGTCCCTCGTCATGCTCGCCGGCTTCTACGTCGTCGCCGTGGGCCTGGCGGTCCTCCTGGGCTGGCTGAGCGTGCTCGCGTTCAGCACCGACCACGTCCGGGGCGCGGGCTACCTCGCGATCTTCGCCCTGGTGCTCGTCTTCGGCATCGTCTCCGCGCTGTGGAAGGTCGCCCGCGCGAAAGCCGCCCCGCCGCACGGCGTCGAGGTCCCGCCGCAGTCCGCGCCCGAGCTGTGGACCGTCGTGCGCGAGCTGTCGGCCGCCGCGCACACCCGCGCGCCCGACGAGATCCGCCTCGTGCCCGAGGTCAACGCCGCGGTGTCCGAGGAGGCCCGGCTGCTCGGCCTGGTCGGCGGCCGGCGCCGGATGTACCTCGGCGTGCCGCTCGTGCAGGGGCTCGACGTCGCGATGCTGCGCTCGGTCCTCGCCCACGAGCTCGGCCACTACTCGCGGAACCACACCCGGCTCGGCCCGCTCGCCTACCGCGGGCGCGCGGTGGTCATGGCGACGGTGCAGGCCACGGCCGGCTCGATCGTCGGGTGGCTGCTGATGGGCTACGCCTGGCTGTACATGCTGGTGTCCGCCGCCGTCAGCCGCCGCCAGGAGCTGGAGGCCGACGAGATCAGCGTCGCCGTCGCCGGGCGCGCCGTCGCGCAGCAGGCCCTGCGCGAGGTCGAGGTCGTCTCGGCCGCCTGGGCGCACTACACCGGGGTCTACGTCGCGCCGGCGTTCGAGGTCGGGCTCGCCCCCGCGGCGCCGGCGTTCTTCGGCGGCTTCGACGCGCTGCTGGCCGCCCGCTCCGACGAGCTCGCCGACCTGCGCCGTCAGGACCCCGACGCGACGCAGTCCCGGTGGGACAGCCACCCGTCGCACGCCGCCCGGATCGCCGCGATGGACCGGATGCCCGACGTGCACCGCGCGCGCGACACCCGCCGCGCCACGCTGCTGGTCCCGGGCTTCCCGGACGCCGCCGCGATGGTCGCCGAGGGCTCGCTCCGGTTCGAGGACCGGCCGCGGCTCGACTGGCCCGAGCTCGGTGCCGCGGCCACCACGCGGAACCGGCAGCGCCTCGCGGACGGCGTGTACCGGGCGGCGGCGCGGCTCGCCGGCCTGCCGCGGGCGACGCTGGCGACGGTCCTCGGCCTCGTGGCGCAGGGACGGGGGCCGGAGCTGGCGCTCGAGCTGGGCCTGGCGCCGTCCGCACCGGTCCCGGCCGGTCCGCTGCCGGCCGCGCGCCCGGTCGGCACGCCGTCCGCGCCGGACCCGGCCGGTCCGCTGCCCGCGCCGGGCCCGGCCGGAGCACCGTCCGCGCCGGTCCCGGCCGGAGCACCGTCCGCGCCGGTCCCGGCCGGTGCTCCGGCCGCGCCGGGCCCGGTCGGAACTCCGGCCGCGCAGCCCACCCCGGGGACCGACGCCGACGACGCCGGCACGCTGGTCGACGCGCTCGAGGTCGTCGTGCGCTCCGCCGCGGTCCAGGCCGGCATCGCCCGCTGGGAGCAGCCCTGGCTCGGCGGCCCCCGCCTGGTCGACGCGGCCGGAGAGGCGATCGACCCGCGCCCGCTCGCCGTCCTCGCCGCGGACCCGCGCACGGTCGCGGACGCCCGCGCGCACCTCACCGCGCTGCGCGTCGACGTGGACCGCGCCGGCCAGGAGTCGGCGCAGGCCGACGCGCTCGGAGCGTCGCTGCTCGCGGGCGTCGCGTCGGTGTCGGTCGACGGCGCCCGGCACGACGTGCTCGTGCTCGACGAGGGCCTCGTGCTGGTGCCGGCACCGCGCCGGGGCTCGGGGCGCAAGCGGCTCGCCGCGCTGATCGAGGGCGCGTCCGTCGGCGAGCTCGCCGCCCGGTACCGCTACCTGCCGTTCGAGGAGGTCGCGACGGCGAAGGTCCGGGGCAAGGTCCCGCTCCGGGCGACGCTCGTGCTCAAGCGCGGCGGCACCGTGCGGCTCAAGGGCCGGTACGGCGCGGACAAGCTCGCGGACAACTCCGAGGCCGTGCTCGCCGCGGCGGTCCTGTCCCTGCGCCGCACGCCCGCGAAGGCCCGGGCCCGCGCCTGACCCGGCGCGCCCAGCAGGGCGCCGCGCCGAGTTCGGTGCAACCAGCCGAGTTCGGTGCAACCAGCCGAGTTCGGTGCAACCAGCCGAGTTCGGTCCCTGCACGCACCGAACCGGGCGGGAACCACCGAAGCCGCCGCCGGCGCCGCCCGCCGAGATCGGCGTCTCCGCCCGAGATCGGTGCTCCCGGCCACCGATCTCGCGCCGGACGACCGATCTCGCCGCGGCGGCGCGCGGCGCGCGCGGCGCGAGCGTGGCCGGTCAGCCCCGCGGGACCTCGTCGCGCCAGGAGTGCTGCGGCTCGAAGCCGAGCAGCGACCGCGCCCCGTCGATCGCCAGCAGCGTCTCGTGCGTCCCGAGCTCCTTGCGCACCGGGACACCCGGGAACTCGGCGGCCAGCAGGTCGGCTGACGGCGTGTCCATGATCGTGTCGGCCGCGGCGATGATGACGTTCTGCGAGCCGGTCGTCTCCACCTCGAGCGCGAGCCGGAAGGCGGTCGCCGCGTCCCGCGCGTCGATGTAGCCCCAGAGGTTCCACCGCCGCGCCGCCGGGTCGTCCTGGAACGACGGCACCGCGGCGTACGCCTCGGCCGGGAACACGTTCGACAGCCGGAGCCCGACGAACGGGATGCCCGACCACTCGGACACCTGCGCGGCGAGGTCCTCGCTCAGCACCTTCGACAGCGCGTAGGTCGTCGTCGGGTGTGGGAAGTGCGCCTCGTCGACCGGGGCGTACCGCGGCGGCACCTCGAACGGCAGCCCGAGCGTCGTCTCGCTGGAGGCCCACGCGACCTTGCGCAGCCCGAGCCGCTGGGCGGCGAGGAACACGTTGGCGTTGGCGGCCATGTTGCGGTTGAAGGTGTCGGGCGGCGACTCCATCCCCGGCTGCGGGATGTTGGCCAGGTGCACGACCGCGGAGCAGCCCGCGAGCGCCTCGACGGCCTGCCCGTAGTCGGTGAGCTCGGCGCGGAGCACGTCCACCCCCAGCCCGGCGCGCTCCCCGAAGGGGCCCTGGGCGTCGGACGCCTGCACCCGGTACCCGTGCGCGAGCAGGTCCTGCACCACCGCGCGGCCCACTTTGCCCAGCGCGCCGGTCACGGCGACGGTCTCGGTCATGGCGGCATCCTCGCCCGGCCCGGCCGCGCCGTCCACCGCGGGGCCGCCCGCGGCGCCCGGCGTCACCGCACCGGGAGCCCGACGACCTCCGGCGCGAGGTCCGTCGCGAGCCGCGCGTGCGTCTCCACGTCGAACCGCTCGTCGCCGTACCGCAGCTTCGCCCGCTCGACGCCCTCGGCCGGGTAGCCGGCCCGGGTCGCGACGCGGCAGGACGCCGGGTTGTTCACGCGGTGCCCGAGCTCGAGCCGGAACGTCCCCAGCTCGCGCACCGCCCACGCCGAGGCCCCGACGAGCGCCGCGGTCGCGAGCCCACGGCCGCGCGCCTCCGCCGCCAGCCAGTAGGACAGCCACGCGGTGCCGTGCACGTCGTCGACGGCCCCGATCCCGACGTGGCCGACGGCGCGTCCGTCGACCGCCACCGCGAACCCGTACGACCACGGCCCGCGCGGCGCGAGGTGCCGGCGGATGTGCTCGGCCGCCGCGGCGTCCGTCGACAGGTCGGCACCGCCGGTCTGCCGGGCGAGGTCGGGGGGCGGCAGCCACGGCGGCGCGCAGCGCGCCCGCGTCGGCGGGGGTCCAGGGGCGGAGCTCGGCGGTCACCGGGTCGATGGTGGCACCGGCGCGGCCCGGCGTCACGGCGTTTGGGGCGTCCCGCCCCGCGGCCCCCGGTCGACCTCGCCCAGCACGCGGCGCCGCCCCGCCTCCCCGGCCAGCTCCGCCCGCGCCGCCGGCGTCGCGCGGTAGTGCTCCAGCGCCGCGATCACGGCGCCGGGGTCGACCGGGAAGGCCGGCCCGGGCACGTCGACGCACGGCTCGCCGGCCGCCGCCGCCGGGAGGAACCGCGCGCGCCGCCGGTGCCGCCACGACGCCGGCCGGGGCACGGGCAGCACCCGCACCACCGCCCACTGGTCGTCCTGCACCACCGCGATCTCGCGCACGTCGTCCCAGTCGAGCCAGGCGTCGCCGTCGAGCGCGGTCGTGCCGAGGCCCTCGGGGGTCAGCACCAGCCGCAGCGGGCGGGCCAGCTCGAGCAGCCGGTCCGGGAGCCCGAGCAGGACCGGCGCGACGACGAGCAGCGGCACCCACCACGCCCAGTCGTCGAGCGCGACGAGCGCGGTCGTCCACGCCCCGCCCGCCAGCACCACGACCACGGAGACGAGCAGGGGCTGCCGGCGGAACACCGTCCGCCAGACGACCACGACGGCCGGCCGGCCCGCGACCTCCTCGACCCGCACCCGGTGCGGCGTCGGTCGCGGGACGTGCAGGTAGTTCCGGTGGAACGACCACGTCACCACCAGCCACGCGGCGCCGCCCGCCAGCGCCCCCGCGCTCCCGAGCGGCGCCCAGGCGCCCGGAGCGTCCGGGTCCAGGAGCATCCGCGCACCCGCCACGGCGAGGCAGACCGCGAGCGCCCCGCTGACCACGAGCACGCCCCAGTACACGGCGCGCGGCGAGGCGCCCACCACGTCCAGCCGCCGCTCGTCCTCCCGCATCGCCCCCTCAGGGTGCCTGACGCGGCAGGCAGGACGGAAGCCCGAGGGCCGCCGTCACTCCCACGGGCGAGCCGCGAGCGCCGCGAGGTCGACGACCCGACCGCCCGCGACGACCGCCGACCGCGGCACCCGCCGCACGAGCGCGTCCATCGGGTTCTCCGCGTCGAGCAGCACCACGTCCGCGCGGGCCCCGGGCACCAGGTCGTGCACCTCGTCGGTGACGAACGCCGCGCCGTCGCGGGTCGCGATCTCGACCACCCGGACCAGGTCCTCGTCCCGCACCACGCCGCCGGCGCGCGCGTACTGCCAGGCGATGCCGAGCAGGTCGCCGTCGCCGTAGGGGCTCCACAGGTCGCGGATGCCGTCCGTGCCGAACCCGAACCGCACGCCGGCCGCGTCCAGCTCGGGGAGCGGCAGCTGCCGCATCCGCACCGGCGCGACCGTCGTCATCGTCACGCCGAGCGCGCCCATCCGGTCCAGCAGGTCGCGGCGTCGCGCCGGGTCGACGTCGACGACCGCGAACCCGTGCGCCACGTTGACCCTGCCCGGGGCGATCCCGTCCCGCTCGACGCGGTCGAGGATCAGCTCGATCTCGAACGCGCCGAGGTCGCCGGGCTCGTGCAGGTGGATGTCGAGCCCGCAGCCGTGCTCCGCGGCGATCCGGAACAGCCCGTCGAGCTGCCCCACCGGGTCGCGGTCGATCAGCGCCGGGTCCAGGCCGCCGACGTGCTCCGCGCCCGCGGCGGCGGCCCGGTCCAGCAGCTCCAGGACGCCCGGGCGCCGCAGGACCCCGTCCTGGGGGAACGCGACGACGGTCAGCTCGACCGCGCCGTCCAGCGCCGCGGCCGCCTCGCGCACCGCCTCGATGCCCCGCAGGCCCACGCCCAGATCGACGTCCACGTGCGTCCGGACCCGCGTCGTACCGGTGCGCAGGTACTCCCGGAGCACCCGCTCGGCGACCGGGGCGCTCGGGATGCCGAGCTCGTCGCGGCGGGCGCGCTCGTGCGCGATCCGGCCCTGCGTGCCGCCCTCGCCGCCGTACGACTGCCAGGGCAGGCCCCACCAGCTCTTGTCGGCGTGCGCGTGCGTGTTCACCAGGCCGGGCAGCGCGAGCAGCCCGCGCCCGTCGACGGCCTCGGCGCCCGGAGCGGGATCGGCGGCGCCGGACGGCCGGACCCAGGCGATCCGGTCCCCCGCGATCCCCACGTCGGACGGCGCACCGCCCCACGGCCGCACGTCCCGGATGATCAGCGTCGCGTCGTCGTGTGCCACCGCGCCATCGTGCCACCGCCGCGCCGGCCCCCCGTCGCGGCCGGGCCGCACCCCCGCCGGGCCTCGGTCGCGCCGGCCCGCTGCGGTCGCGCGCGCCCGCGGACCGACCTACCTTGCCCGCACCGGGACCGGTGCGGCGCCGCGCCGGTCCGGCCAGCACCGTCGACCCGCGACCGCCGGGCGACGCCGAGACGAGGAGCACCCCCCCATGAGCACCTCCGACGACCCCCGCACGACGCCCGACCGCCCGGCCGACCGCACCACCGACCGCCCCGCGGACCACGTCGCCGACCGCCCCGCCGACCCGCCCGCCGACCGCGCGCCCGGCCACCACGCCGAGGGCGCGCACGTCGCCACCGCCCCGGACGGCGACCGCACCGTGGACGCCCCGGCCCTCGCCGAGGCCCGGGCCCGTGACCGCCACGCGGTCGTGGCCCGCGAGAAGGAGGAGTACGGCGGCATCAAGGTCGGCTCGGCGTTCTTCGGCTGGCTCACGGCCACCGGCACGGCGGTCCTGCTCACTGCCGTCGCCGCGGCCGCGGGCGCCGCGGTGGGCGTCGCGAACGACACCTCCGTCGGCGAGGCCGCCGACCAGGCGGCGACCGACCCCACGTCCATCGGGGTCGTCGGCGCGGTCGTGCTCGCGGTCGTCCTGTTCCTGGCCTACTACTGCGGTGGGTACGTCGCGGGCCGGATGGCGCGGTTCGACGGCGCCAAGCAGGGCCTCGCCGTCTGGCTGTGGGCGGTCGTCATCGCGATCGTCGTGGCCGTCGCGGCCCTGGTGGCCGGCGACCAGTACGACGTCCTCGGGCGGCTGGACAGCTTCCCGCGCATCCCCGTCGGCGAGGGCGACCTGACCACCGGCGGCATCGTCGCGCTGCTGGTCGTCGCCGTCGTCAGCCTCGTGGGCGCGGTGCTGGGCGGGGTCGCCGGCATGCGGTTCCACCGCCGCGTCGACCGGGCCGGGCTCGGGGGCTGACGACCGCGCGGGCGGGGTGCGGGGTCCCGGGTCAGGGGCCCCGCACGCCGTCTACGCTGCTCCCCGTGCCCGACGACGCCACGCCCCGGACCCTGACCGCCGACGCCCTGCGCGCCCTGGTCGCACCGGTGGGCACGCTCGCGACGGCGGAGCGCCTGGAGGGCGGCCAGTTCGCCACCACCTACCGCGTCGGGCTCGCCGGCGGCGGGCGGGTCGTCGTGAAGACGGCGCCCGCGGACTCCCCCGGCCTGCTCACCCACGAGCGCGACCTGATCCGCACCGAGGCCGCGGTGTACGCGCTGGCGGCCGACCGGCCCGACCTGCTCATGCCCGCCCTGCTGCACACGGACTTCAGCCGCGAGGTCGTGCCGGGGGACGTCGTCGTCGCCGCGCACCTCGACGGCGTCCCGTGGGCGGCGGCCGGCTTCGGGCCGCCCGCGGAGGACCCGCGGGCCGCGCGCGCCCAGGCCGACCTCGGGGCGCTCCTGGGCCGGATCGGCACGGTGACCGGCGAGCGGTTCGGCTACCCGCAGCAGCCCCTGCTCCAGGCGACGACCTGGCGCGCGGCGTTCACCGCGGTGGTCGGGGCGCTGCTCGCGGACGCCGAGCGCGGCGCCGTCCCCGGAATCCCGGCCGACCGGGTGCGCGCAGCGCTCGCCGCGCACGCCGGGGCGCTCGACGAGGTGACCGTGCCGCGGCTCGTGCACACCGACCTGTGGCCCGGCAACCTGTTCGTCGACCCCGCGACCGGGGCGCTGCTCGGCGTGATCGACCCGGAGCGCGCGCTGTGGGGCGACCCGCTGCTCGACCTCGTCGGGGCCGACCCGATGTGGGACGGGCTGCCCGCCGCCCTGGTCGGTGACCGGGACGTGACCTCGCCCGGCGCCGCCGCCCGGCTGCTGCTCGCCCGGATGTGGCTCGGCCTGGTGATGACGATCGAGGCCCCGATCCGGGGGTACCAGGGCGACTGGGTCGCGGGCTACGACGCGGCGAACCGCCGCTCGCTCGCCCGGGCGCTGAACGGGCTCGGGGTGTGACGCGGCGGGGCGGCCGCGGCACCCCGCGACCCGCCCCGCCCCCGCCCGGGACGCCCGAGCCACCCGCGCGCGTCAGCCCTTGACCGCCCCCGCCATGACGCCGGACACCAGCTGCTTCCCGGCGACCACGAACACCACCAGCAGCGGCGCCGCGACCAGGAACACCCCCGACATCACCAGGCCGGTGTCGCTGGTGAACGCGCCCTTCAGCTGCGGCACCACGAGCGGCATCGTCAGCTGCGAGCGCATGACGACCGACGGCCAGAAGAAGCTGTTCCACGACCCGACGAACGTGAACAGCGCGAGCGTGGCGGCGGCCGGCCGCGCCGCGGGCATCGCGATGGACCAGAACGTGCGGAACATCGACGCCCCGTCGACCCGGGCCGCCTCGACGAGCTCGAACGGCAGCGCCTCCTGCAGGTACTGGGTCATCCAGAACACGCCGAACGCCGTGACCAGCGTGGGCACGGTCAGCGCCGCCAGCGAGTCGATCCAGCCGAAGTCGTTCATCATGATGAACATCGGGATGGTGCCGACCTGCGCCGGGATCGCCATCGTGGCGATCACGGTCACGTAGAGGACCTGACGGCCCCGGAAGGTCAGCTTGGCGAAGCTGAACCCGGCGAGCGTCGAGAAGAACACCGTCGACGCGGTCACCGCGACCGCGACCAGCACGGAGTTCGCGAACGCCATCCAGAAGTTGAACTGCGACGCGGTGACGACCTCCCGGAAGTTCTCCAGCAGGACGAGCGTCGGGAACCAGGTCGGCAGGTCGCCGACCGCCCGGGCGATCTCCTGGCTGGTGGACGACCCGTACATCGCCGCGGCGTAGAGCGGGAAGACCGACACCACGAAGACGACGAGCAGGAACAGGTACGACCCCGGCCCGGGGCGGCGTCCCCCGGTGTCGTGCTGCCGGACGGGCCGGCCGCGGGCCGCGCGCTTCTGCGCGTACCGCACCGCCCCCTTGCCCGCGGTGTTCCCGATGTACCCGGTGCTCATCGGCTCGCTCCTTCCTGGACGTCGTCGTGGACCTGCGCGTCGGGTTGCGGTCCGTCCCGGCCGGGTGCGGCGGCCGCGGCCACCTCGGGCCGGGTCGACGCCGCGGCGACCGCCCGCGCCCGCACCACGGCGGCCCGGTGCTGCGCGCGGGTGATCCGGGGCGCCCGGGACCGCGACGACGAGATGGACCGGGTGAGCAGGAAGTTCACCAGGGAGAACACCGCGATGATCACGGCGAAGATCCAGCCGACCGCCGCGGCCTGGCCGAGGCGGTCCTGCCAGTCGCCGAACCCGAGCTCGTAGAGGTAGAGGACGACGGTGGTCCACTGGTTGTCGGCGCCGCCCTTGCCCCCGCCCGTGCCGCCGCCGTCGTACAGCCGGACCTCGTCGAAGATCTGCAGCCCGCCGATGGTCATCGTCAGGGTCACGAAGATCATCGTCGGCCGGATGCTCGGCAGGGTGACCGAGAAGAACTGCCGGAGCCGGCCGGCCCCGTCCACGGTGGACGCCTCGTAGAGCTCCCGGGGCACGGCCTGCATCGCGGCGAGGAAGATCAGCGCGTTGTAGCCGGTCCACCGGAACACCACCATCGAGCCGATGGCCATGTGCGACAGCAGCCGGTCGGAGAAGAACGGCGAGTCCGACCCGGTGAGCAGGCCGAGCTCCTGGAGGTTCGGCACCAGCAGCCCGAACTGCCCGAACACCTGCCCGAAGATCATCGCGGTGGCCACGGGCATCACGACGAACGGCACGAGCACGCTCATCCGCCAGAACGTGCGCACCCGCAGGTTCTGGTCGAGCACCGCCGCGATCAGCAGCGCGAGGACCAGCTGCGGGACGGCGCCCCACAGGAAGATGGAGAACGTGTTCTCGAGCGACCGCCAGAACAGCGGCTGCCGCAGCACCCAGGTGAAGTTGTCGAGCCCGACGAAGTCGCCCATGCCGGCCCGGCGGTGCCAGTCGTGCACCGCGACGACCACGTTGAACAGGAGCGGGAACGCGCCGAACACCGCGAACAGCAGGAAGAACGGCGAGACGTAGAGGTAGGGCGAGACCTTGATGTCCCACCGCGAGAACCGCTGCCCCCACCCGACGCGTCGCGCGTCGGGTGGGACGGCCGACCTGGTCGACACCGGCCGCTCAGTCCGCGGTCTCGAAGCCGAGCGCGTCGAAGTCCGCGACCACCGAGGCCCAGGCCTGCTCCGCGGTGGCGCTGTCCGACTCGACGAGCCGGATGCCGTCCGTGACCAGGGTCTGGATGCCCGCGAAGTTCTCGCCTCGGAACCCGCCGGCCGCCGCGTCCCCCGCCGCCGCCGCGAGGTCGCCGTAGATCTCGCCGACGCGCTGGTCGCCGAAGAACGGGTTCTCGGCCTCGGCGATCTCGGGTGCCGACATCGCCTCGAGCTGCGACGGGAACTGGCCGGTCTCGTCGAACCAGTCGATCGCCGCGTCCGGGGTGGTCAGGTAGTCGGCGAGCTCGATCGCCCAGGCGGTGTTCGGACCGGTCGACGGGACCGCGAAGAACGAGCCGCCCCAGTTGCCGCCGCCCTCGGGGAACGTGCTGGCGATCCGCCAGCCGTCGACGCCGTCGGCGTTCTCCGCGATGATCCCGGTCATCCAGGCCGGGGTGACGACGGAGGCCCACTGCCGGTTCTGGAACCCGGCGCCCCAGTCGGCGTGCCCGATCGCGATGCCGGCCGAGACGTCGTCCTCGGCGGCGTCGGCGAACATCAGGAACAGGTCCTTCACCTCGGTGTTGTCCGCGAGGTCGTACGGCAGGCCCGACTCCGGGTCCTCGAACGCCGCCGGCAGCAGGTTGATCGCCGCCTGGAACGCGTTGGTCAGCGAGTCGACGAAGCAGTTGTCGCTCACCGCGACGTACTCACGGCCCGCGTCGAGGAACGACTGCCAGGTCGCGGCGTCCCCGCCGATGAGCTCCCCGAACGACTCGGGGTCGGTGGCCAGCCCGGTGCCGGCCAGCATGTCCTGGTTGAACGCGATCGCCAGCGGGCCGATGTCCGTCCCGTAGCCGGTGATCGTGCCGTCGACCGAGCCCTGCGTGACCTTCCAGTCGACCCAGCGGTCCGGGACCTCGGGCAGCTCGGCCCAGTCCTCGGGCACGGCCATCATCTCGGTCCACCAGTCGAGCTCGACCAGGTGCACGTCCGACAGCCCGGCGCCGTCCGACGAGAGGCCGTTGCGCAGCACGGTCTGCGCCGAGGCCCCGTCGGGGAACCGGTTGACGACGACCTCGATGCCGGTCTCCTCCTCGAAGGAGTCCAGCAGCTCGGCGGGGAAGTCCATCCAGGCGGCCACGGTGAGCTTGTCGGGCTTGTTGTCCTGGCCGGCCTCCTCGGACGCGCCGCCGCCTCCGCCGCCGCACGCGGCGAGGGCGAGGGTGGACACGGCGGCGAAGGCGACAGCGCCGGCGGACTTCGCGGTGATCCTCATGGGAGGTCCTCTCGGTTTCTCCCGCGTCAGCGGGTGGTGGGGGCGGGGCTGATCGAGGCGACGGCCCAGGCCGGCAGCTCGAGGTCGATCGTCAGGACGCCGTCGTCGGCGACGACGAGGGTGCGGCGGTCGAGGCCGTCGGCGACCGCGGCGAGCTCGGCGACGTCGCGGCGGCTGAGGTTGAGCGGCTCGCCGCGGCGGTGCCACTCCTCGGCGACGTTGCCGTGCTCCCAGTCGAGGATCTCGACGCGGTAGCAGGTGCCGGGTCGCAGCCCGGACACGGTGTGCGCGACGCGGCGCGCGGGCCCCTCGCCGAGGTGGCGGCGGGCGGCGGCGTAGCTGGTCGCGCCACCGACGGACCGGTCGCCCATCGAGTCCGGGTAGTTGAAGAACACCCCGGCGACGCCGCCGTCCGCGGTCGCGGTGAGGACGCCGTGCTCGTGCTGCGCGAGGATCCTCCTCCCCAGCCGGTTCAGCATCGCCATCGCGTGGAAGGTCGGCTTGTGCAGGCCCTGCTCGTTGACGAAGCCGAAGCCGCCGTGGAACGGCCCGATGCCGCCGCCGCCCTCCTCGAAGACGTCGGTGAACGTCCAGTACGCGATCGAGTCCGCGAGGTCCTGGCACTGCAGGAACGCCCGGGTGATGTACGTCGCGGCGAACAGCGTGTCGTGCATGTGGTCCCGGCTGGACGGCGACGTCGACCACTCGGTGACGTGCACCTCCGCGTCCGGGAACGGGCTGGCGGCGAGCAGCTCACGCAGGTGCAGCAGGTCGTCCCGGGTGGCGTCGCGGTTCCGGCTGATGGGCCGGCCCAGGCCCTGGGTGTCGAACGCGAAGTCCGTCGGGTACAGGTGCGTGGACAGGAAGTCCAGCGGCAGGTCGCGCTCGGCGCAGAACGCGATGAGCTCGTTGATCCACACCGGCTTCCAGGGCAGCGCGTCCGGGTCGTCGGCCTCGGCGGTCGCGGCCTCGACCGACTTGTCGTGGTACTCGCCGTCGTAGCGGGCGTCCGCGACGAACACCGACGACGACGGACCGCCCACGCGCAGCGCGGGGTCGATCGCCTTGAGGGCGCGGGCCGTGGCCTCGTACAGCGCGAAGTACTCGGACCGGGTGCCGGTCCAGAAGTGCGGGACCAGGTTCGGCTCGTTCCAGACCTCGAACGGCCACTGCCGCACCTCGTCCGGGCCGTAGCGGTCGATCCAGTGCCGGACGGTCGTCGTGACCAGCTCGACCCAGGCGCCCATGTCCGTGGGCGGGCTGCCGTGCGCCTTCCACCAGAACAGCGTCTCGGTGTCCCGCGCGAGCTCGCGGGGCATGAACCCGAGCTCGACGAACGGGCGGGCGCCCGCGTCGAGGATCGCGTCGAACACCTTGTCGACGTACGCGTAGGTGTAGACCGGCTCGGCCAGCGGCGTCGGCGGGCCGAACCCGCCGCCGTTCGAGGCGCGGTACACGAACATGTCGTCGTGGAACACCCCGTGGAACCGCACGTGGCGGGCGCCCAGGACACGGACCGCCTCCCGGAACTGGTCCTGCCAGTCGACGCGGAGCGCCTCGTTGGCGCGGCCCGCACCCAGGCACTCGCTCCAGACGTGCCGCAGCGGCAGGTCGGACGGCGGGCGGTGGTCGATCAGCAGGGTCGACGGCGGTGCCTCGACAGACACGCGGACCTCCTTCGGTCGGCGCGGGCGGCTCCGGTGCCGCCCGCTGGCGTCGAAACGGTTTCGCAACCTGTATCGTGAGGTGACCGTAGGAGATGCACCGCGCCGAGCGCAACACCCCGGCGGTTCCAGCCGGCACCGTGACGGGACCGTTGTAGGATCGCGAAACAGTTTCGGGTCGAGGGAGAGCCATGACGAGTGCGGCCGGGCGGCGCGCCACCCTGTCCGACGTCGCGACGGCGGCGGGCGTGTCCAAGGCGACGGTGTCGAAGGCGCTCAACGGGCGCGACGACGTGTCCGACCAGACCCGCGAACGCGTCCTCGCGGCGGTCGCCGCCATCGGCTACCGCCCCGCACCGGGTCCGGCCCACCCGCACGACCGCCGCGCGCTCGCCGTCGTGTTCGACCTGCCGGCGTCGCCGTACATCCTCGGGGTGTTCCAGGGCTCGCTCGCGGCCGCGACCGACGAGCGCGTGGACCTGCTGACCCGGCTGGCACCCGACCGGGACGCCCGCACGCAGCCGGCGGTCGCCCGCGACTGGGTGGCCGACCTGCTCGCGGTCGGCGTCGGCGGCGTCGTCGGGCTCACGCTCTCCCGGCCGGACGCCCTCATCCGCGCGGCGGCCGACGCGTCCCTGCCGTTCGTCATGGTCGACCCGGTCGGGACCCGGGACCGCCACCTGGTCAGCGTCGGGTCGAGCAACTGGGACGGCGCCCGCGCGGCGACCGAGCACCTGATCGGCCTCGGCCACCGCCGCATCGGGTGGATCGGCGGCCCCGAGGACTCCGACGCGGCCCGCGAGCGTCTCTACGGCTACCGGGCCGCGCTCGACGCGGCGGGGATCGCGCCGGACCCGACCCTCGTCCGCTCGGACCAGTTCACCGTGGAGAACGGCACCCGGTACGCCCACGAGCTGCTCACGTCCGCAGACCCGCCGACGGCGATCATGGCCGCGGACGACGAGATCGCCGTCGGCGTGCTCGGCGCCGCGCACACGCTGGGCGTGCCCGTGCCGGAGCGGCTCAGCGTCTCGGGGTTCGACGACACACCGCAGGCGGCGTGGACGACACCCCCGCTCACGACCGTGCACCAGCACCTCGGCGACATGGGCCGGATGGCCGTGCAGACGGTGCTCGCGATGGCGGAGGGCCGGCACCCCGCGTCCCCGCGGGTCGAGCTGGCCACGTCCCTGACCGTCCGCGCCAGCACGGGCCCGGCACCCGCCTGACGGGGCGCGGGGCCGACGCGGGCGCCCGGCCCGGCGTCACCCCGCCGGCGGCGCCGTCGACTCCCGCACGACCAGCGCCGTCGACAGCTGCACGTGGTGCGAGTCCACCCGCTCCCCCCGGGCCAGCTGCAGCAGGGTGCGCAGCGCGACGCGCCCCATCTCCACCACCGGCTGCCGCACCGTGGTCAGCGGCGGCGCCGCCGACGCCGCCGCGGAGCTGTCGTCGAACCCGACCACGGACAGGTCCTGCGGCACCCGCAGGCCGTGCCGCTGCGCGGACGCGAGGACGCCGAGGGCGATCGAGTCCGAGGCGGCGAACACGGCGGTCGGGGGCTCGGGCAGCTCGAGGAGCTCGTCGCCGATCGCGAGCCCGGCCTCGAAGGTGTGCGCGCGGGACCGCACCAGGGCGTCGTCCACCTGCCCGTCGCCGGCGCGGACCATGCTCAGGTACCCCTGGAGCCGCTCGGCCGAGGGCAGGAACTCCGGGGCGCCGCCCGCGAACGCGATCCGGCGGTGGCCGAGCTCCAGCAGGTGCCGGGTGGCCTGCACGCCGCCGGAGAAGTTCGTCGACCCCACCGACACGGTCGAGTCGTCCATCGGGTTCACCGGGTCGATGTGCACGGTGGGCACGCCGAGCGAGCGCAGCAGGTCGCGCTGCGCGACGGTGGGCTGCGTCGTGACGAGGACGACCCCCGCGCGGTCGCCGGCGGCCTGGCGCCGGATCCAGGCCGGCGACAGCGGGGCCGCGTCCCCGGTGGGCGGGCCGGCGTCGAGCACGTCGACGACGACCTCGATCCCCTGCTCCCGCGCCGAGGCGACCACGCCCTCGAGCACCCGCAGGGCGTACACGTCCGCCAGCGTCCGGAACACCACGGTCACGCCGAGCGGGGCGACACCCGCGCGCGGGCCGGTCGTCGGCGCGTAGCCGAGGGACTCGATCGCCTCCTCGACCCGCCGCCGGGTCGCGCGCGAGATTCCGGGCCGGCCGTTCAGCACCTTCGACGCGGTGGAGGTGGACACGCCCGCGGCACCGGCCACCTGCTCGAGCGTGGGCCTGCGGGGTCCGGTCGTCGCCATGCCTGCCACGCTAGCGAAAGTCTTTCCGCGACGGAAGCGCGCGATCGGCCTTCCATGCGCCCGTTCCAAGCCCTAGGGTCGGCAGACGGACGCACCGGAGCGGAAAGTCTTTCGCGCGGCGCGCCATCCGATCGCCCCGACCGAAGGACGCCCCGTTGACCACGCTGCACGTCGCCGTGACCGGCTCCGACCGCGCGGACGGGAGCCCCGGCGCCCCGTTCCGCACCGTCCAGCGGGCCGCGCGCGCCGCGCGCCCCGGCGACACCGTGCGCGTGCACGCGGGCACCTACCGCGAGTGGGTGCGCCCGCCGCGCGGCGGCGTCGCCGACGACCGCCGGATCACGTTCGAGGCGGCGCCGGGCGAGCACGTGGTGATCACCGGCGCCGAGGTCGTCACCGGCTGGGTGCGCGAGCAGGGCGACGTGTGGCGCGCGGAGATCCCGAACCGCCTGTTCGGGGACTTCAACCCGTTCGGCGAGCCGGTCGCCGGGGACTGGCTGCACACCCGCCCCGGCGAGCCGCTCGTACACCGTGGCGCCGTGTACCTGGCCGGGCGGTCGCTGGACGAGGTGCACGACCGCGGCGCCGTCGACCGCCCCGAGCGCCGCACGCACGTCCGGTACCAGTGGACGGCGCTCGACACCCCGCTGGTCGACCCCGACCGCACCGTCCTGGTCTGGTACGCCGAGGTCGGCGAGGACGTCACGACCGTCTGGGCGAACTTCGGCGGCGCCGACCCGACCGCCGAGCTGGTCGAGATCAACGTCCGCCCGTCGGTGTTCACCCCCGAGCGCGCCCACGTCGACTACGTCACCGTCCGCGGGTTCGAGCTCGCGCAGGCCGCGACCCCGTGGGCCCCGCCCACGGCGGACCAGCTCGGGCTGATCGGGCCGCGCTGGGCCAGGGGCTGGGTCATCGAGGACAACCTGATCCGCGACTCGACGTGCGCCGGCGTCTCCCTCGGCAAGGACGCGGCGAGCGGCGACAACGAGTCGTTCGTCCTCGGCGACAAGCCGGGCTACCAGTACCAGCTCGAGGCGGTGTTCACCGCCCGGCACCAGGGCTGGGAGCGCGAGCGGGTCGGCTCCCACGTGGTGCGCCGCAACGAGATCCGCGACTGCGGGCAGAACGGCGTCGTCGGCCACCTCGGCTGCGCGTTCTCCGCCATCGAGGACAACCACATCCACCACATCGGGACCCGGCACGCGTTCTCCGGGTACGAGATCGCCGGGATCAAGCTGCACGCCCCGATCGACGTGACGGTCGAGCACAACCGGGTGCACGACACCACGCTCGGCATCTGGCTGGACTGGCAGGCCCAGGGCGCGCGGGTCACCCGGAACCTGCTCTACCGCAACATCCGGGACCTGTTCGTCGAGGTGGCCCACGGCCCCGCGGTCGTCGACCACAACGTGCTGGCCTCCCCCATCGCGATCGAGCTGCTCAGCCAGGGCACCGCGTTCCTGCACAACCTCGTGCTGGGCGTGCTGCGGGTGCAGCCGGTGCTGGACCGGGCCACGCCGTACCACGTGCCGCACTCCACGCAGGTCGCCGGGTACGCGTTCGTCTACGGCGGCGACGACCGGTACGCCGGCAACCTGTTCGTCGGCGCGCGGCACGGCGTCTACGGGCCGGACGCCCCGATGCTGCTGCCGGACTTCCCGCCGGAGTCGAACGGCACGCACGCCTACGACGGGGCGCCGGGGTCCTGGGCGGAGTACACCGAGCGCATCGGCGTCGGCACCGGCGCGGGCGACCACTCGCGGTTCCACCTGGAGCGGCAGCCGGCGTACGTCTGGTCGAACGCGTACGCCGACGGCGCGCGCCCGGCCGCCCACGAGACGGACGCCCGCGTCGTCGACGGGCCCGCCGCCGTGCGCGTGGTCGACGAGGGCGCGGAGGTGCACCTGGAGCTCGACCTGCCCGCCGCGCTCACCGCGCCCCTCGTCGACGTCGTGCACCCGGACCTCGGGCACGTGCGGATCGTCGGCGCCGCCTACGAGCACCCCGACGGCACCCCCGTCGTCGCGGACCTCGACCTGGTCGGGCACCGCAAGGAGCCCGGCACCCCTCACCCGCCGGGCCCGCTGGCCCGCCTCCACGACGGCGCCGCGCGCGTCCGGGTCTGGTGATCGCGATGGCGCAGTTCTACGCCCCCGCCGTGACGGCGCTGCACGCCGACGGCACCCTCGACCGCGACGGCAACCTGGCCGTCTGGGAGCACATCCTGGACGGCGGTGTCGACGGCATCGTGCTCCTGGGCAGCACCGGCGAGTTCTTCGCCCTGCGGCCCGAGCAGAAGCGCGAGCTGATCGACCTCGCCGTCGAGCACGTGCTGCCGCGCGGCGACCTGATCGTGGGCACCGGGTGCCTCCGGGTCGACGACACCGTCGAGCTCAGCCGGTACGCGCTCGACGCCGGGGCGCCCGCCGTCATGGTCGTCAGCCCGTACTACTTCGCGCTCGAGGACGCGGCCGTGGAGGCGTACTTCTCCGCGGTCGCGGACCAGGTGCCCGGGGACCTCTACCTCTACAACTTCCCCGCCCGCACCGGGTACGACCTCGGCCCCGAGGTGACCCGCCGGCTGCTGCGCCGGCACCCGAACATCGTCGGCTACAAGGACACCGTGCTCGAGGTCGGCCACACCCGGCGGCTGCTCACCGAGCTGCTGCCGGAGTTCCCGGACTTCCGGGTGTTCGCCGGGTTCGACGAGAACCTGCACCACGTCGTGACGTCCGGCGGCGCCGGGGCGATCGGCGGTCTGGCCAACCTGTACCCCGAGTACTGCGCCGCGTACGTGCGAGCTGTCGACTCCGGGGACGCGGCCGCGATCGCCACCGCGCAGCGGCGCATCGACGTGCTCATGGGCGTCTACGCGCTCGGCGCGCCGTTCTTCCCACTGCTCAAGGAGGGCATGGTCGGCCGCGGGGTCCGGCTCGAGCACCACTCGACCGCCCCGCACCTGCCGGCCACCCCCGAGCAGGCCGAGGCGCTCGCCGCGCTGATGGCGACGCTCGAGGACCTGCCGTGACGTCCTGGGAGCAGCTGCTGGAGCCGCACGACGGCATCTACGCCCTGCGCTCGCACGCCGACGGGCCGTCCGGGCGGCTGCCGCTGACCGCGGACGGGCTCCGCCGGTCGCCGAGCGGCGACGTGTTCGGCATGACGCAGAACGCCGGCATGGGCTGGCCCCGGGCGAACCTGCTCGGGCCGCAGGTGATGATCGTGTCGACCGCCGGCGGCCTGCGGTCCGAGTCCGGCGAGCCGATCGCGCTCGGGCTGCACTCGGGGCACTTCGAGCTCGTCGACCAGGTGCGGGCCGCGGCGGAGACCGTCGCGGCCGAGGGCGGGCTGCCGTTCGCCACGTTCGTCTCCGACCAGTGCGACGGCCGGTCGCAGGGCACCACCGGCATGTTCGACTCCCTGCCGTACCGGAACGACGCCGCGACCGTCATGCGCCGCCTGATCCGGTCGCTGCCCACCCGGTCCGCCGTCCTGGGCGTCGCCACCTGCGACAAGGGGCTGCCGGCGACGATGATGGCGCTGGCGTCCCAGCACGACCTGCCGACCGTCCTGGTGCCCGGCGGCGTCACGCTGCCCCCGACCCGCGGCGAGGACCTGGCGCGGGTCCAGACCATCGGCGCCCGGTTCGCGAACGGCGAGCTCTCCCTGGAGGACGCCGCCGAGGCCGGCTGCCGCGCCTGCGCCTCCCCCGGCGGCGGCTGCCACTTCCTCGGCACCGCCGGCACCAGCCAGGTGATCGCGGAGGCCCTCGGCCTGGCGCTCCCGCACTCCGCCCTCGCCCCGTCCGGCGAGCCGGTCTGGGCCGAGGTCGCCCGGCAGTCGGCGCTCGCCGTGCTGCGGCAGCGCTCGCTCGGGCTCACCACCCGGGACGTGCTCACCCCCGAGGCGTTCGAGAACGCCATGGCCGTGCACGCGGCGATCGGCGGCTCGACGAACCTGCTGCTGCACCTGCCGGCCATCGCGCACGCCGCGGGCGTGCCGCGGCCGTTGGTCGCGGACTGGCTGCGCGTGAACCGCGCGGTCCCCCGCCTGGTCAGCGTGCTGCCGAACGGCCCCATCCAGCACCCCACCGTCCGGATGTTCCTGGCCGGCGGCGCCCCGGAGGTCATGCTGCACCTGCGCGACCTCGGCGTGCTGCACCTCGACGCGCTCACCGCCACCGGCGAGACCCTCGGCACCGTCCTGGACTGGTGGGCCGGCTCCGAGCGCCGCGCCCGCCTGCGGCAGGTCCTCCGGGACCAGGAGGGCGTCGACCCGGACGACGTGATCATGAGCGCGCCCGCCGCCCGCCGCCGGGGGCTCATGCCGACGACCGCGTTCCCGACCGGGAACCTCGCGCCCGAGGGGTCGGTCATCAAGTCCACCGCGATCGACCCGGCCCGGCTCGACGGCGACGTCTTCGAGCACCTCGGCCCCGCCCGCGTGTTCACCTCCGAGGCCACGGCGATCGCCGCGATCAAGGCCCGCGAGGTCGCCCCCGGCGACGTCATGGTCGTCATGGGCGGCGGCCCGCTCGGCACCGGCATGGAGGAGACCTACCAGGTCACCTCCGCCCTCAAGCACCTCAGCTACGGGCGGGACATCTCGCTGATCACCGACGCGCGGTTCTCCGGCGTCTCCACCGGCGCCTGCCTCGGGCACGTCGGCCCGGAGGCCCTGGCCGGCGGCCCGATCGGGCGGCTCCGGGACGGCGACCTGGTGCGGATCCGCGTCGACGTCGCGGGGCTGGAGGGCAGCGTCGACTACGTCGGCGACGCGTCCGCGCCGCTCACGCCCGAGGAGGGCGCCCGCGTGCTCGCCGCCCGTGAGCCGCACCCCGGGCTCGCGCCGCACCCGCAGCTGCCCGACGACACCCGGCTGTGGGCGGCGCTGCAGGAGGCCAGCGGCGGCACGTGGGGCGGGGCGGTGTACGACGTGGACCGGATCGTCGAGGTGCTGCGGGCGGGGACGGCGGCGCTGGCGGAGCGGTAGGCCGGACCCCGCACGCCTGAGCGCCTCGGCGGTCCCAGGAACGACGAAGCGGGCGAGAGCTCATCGCTCTCGCCCGCTTCTGTTGTGGAGCTGAGGGGACTCGAACCCCTGACCCCCTGCATGCCATGCAGGTGCGCTACCAGCTGCGCCACAGCCCCGTGATCAGGCCTTCCGGCCGTCTCCCGTCCCGCTGAGCGGGCGTCCTGAACTCTAATCGAACCTGGCGGAAGATGCGAATCGGCTGGTCAGGCCGGATCGCGGACCTCCTCGTCCATGCCGCGGTCGACACGGTCCGGGCCGGCGTTCCAGTCGGACGACGCGTGCACCGGGCCGACGTTCAGGGCCTCCAGCCGCCACGCCAGGCCGGAGCCCGGGCGGCCGGGCTGGACCTCCGCCCAGTGGGCGTTGGACATGCCGGAGACGCCCTTCCACTCCGCCGGCAGGCCGAGCAGGCCGACCAGGCCGAGGGTGATCGCGGCGCCGTGCGACACGACGACCAGGGTGTCGTCGGTCTCCAGCGCGCCCGCCTGCTCCTCGATCGCCCGGACCATGCGGGCCTGGACCTCGGCGCGGGTCTCAGCGCCCACGCGCTCCGGCTCGCGGCCCGCGCGCCAGGCGGCGTGCTGCTCGGGCCAGCGCTCGGCGATCTCCGCCGAGGTCATGCCCTCCCAGTCGCCGAACGACCGCTCCCGGACCCGCGGGTCGGTGTGCACGGGCAGGCCGGTGCGCGCGGACAGCGCCTCGGCCGTCGACCGCGCGCGGCCGAGGTCGGAGGCGATGATCCGCGTCGGGGCGTACCGGCTGGCGAGGGCGGCCGCGGCCGTCTCGGCCTGCCAGACGCCCACGTCGTCCAGCGGGATGTCCGACTGGCCCTGCAGGCGCGCCGCGGCGTTGTGCGCGGTGCGCCCGTGCCGCCAGAGGACGACGCGCCCGGCGGTCACTCCCCCGCCTCGTCGCCCTCGGGGGTGCCGTGCACGTCGGCCGGCAGCTCGATGACGGGGCAGTCCTTCCACAGCCGCTCGAGGGCGTAGTAGGTGCGGTCCTCGGCGTGCTGCACGTGCACGACGACGTCGCCGAAGTCGATGAGTACCCAGCGGCCCTCGGACTTGCCCTCGCGGCGCAGCGGCTTGGCGCCGAGCTTGTGCAGCGACTCCTCGACGGCGTCGACGATGGCGCCGACCTGCCGCTCGTTGGTGCCGGAGGCGATCAGGAACGCGTCGGTCAGCACGAGCTGCCCGCTGACGTCCAGGGCGATGATCTCCTGGGCCTTGAGGTCGGCGGCGGCGCGGGCCGCCGCCACGGTGAGCTCGATCGCGCGGTCGGTGGCCGACACGGGTCTCCTCGGGGTGGTTCGGGTGGGTCAGGTGCTGCAGGTCAGGGTGCGGGCGCGGCGTCCAGCGCCGTCGCCGCGGCGGCGGGCACGTCGGGCCCCTCGCCGTTGGTCGCGGTGTTCGCGACGAAGATGATGAGGAAGCCGAGCACGAACGCGACGACCGCCAGGATGATCCACTGCAGCCAGGTGTACGGCAGGGGCTTGCGCAGCCGCTCGGGCTGCTCGTCGATCTCGTCGATCTCCTCGTCCGCGTGCACGCCGCGGAGCATGTCGCCGGTGGCGTCGGTGATCTCGGCCTCGTCCTCGGGCAGCGGCGCGGGCGCCATCGCGCGCAACAGGCTCTGCCACTGCGGGACGGGGGCCTCGTCGTCGTCCTCGGCGGTCGTCTGCGGCGCGGGGGCCGCCGGGGCGGTGGCGGCCGACGCTGCGGGCGCCGTGCGCGCGGGGCCGGCGTTGGACCGGTCCTGCTTCGCCGGGGCGGCCGGTGCGGCGGTGCCCGGGGCGGCGGCGGACCCGGTCGTCGGCAGGGCGGTGGTCCCGGTGCCCGCCGACGCGGCGTCCCCGGGCACCGGTCGCCAGGACGCGCCGGAAGCGGTCCACGAGGAGGTCGCGCCGGCGGCGCGCTGCTGCCCCGGGGCGGCCGGCGCCGTGCCGGGCGCAGCCGACGCGCCCGCGGCGGCGGTCGCCGACG